>NZ_JAMYSE010000013.1:0-98570 GCF_040321795.1 Mesorhizobium sp. M0244
GCAGATTGCCGAGACTGTCTGAAACGAAACCCAGCTTCACGCGTAGAACTCCGGCTTTGCAATCATCTGGACAGGCGTACGACGGGCTTCCTTCAACGCACTCACGCCAGCCTCGGCAACGATTGCGGCGCAATAGCCGTCCCAGCAATCCGAGGCGGTCGTGGGGAACTCACCGGTCATGACAAAGCGAAGGAAGTCGCGGTTCTGGCGGCGATAGGCATCATAGTACCTGGTCCGCCAGTCGGCGTCGTAGCTTGTGCTTTGGGCAAGCGCCGACTCCCTGCGGGTGTAGGCAATGTTGTTCGTCGCCACCGCTCCGCGCTCGCCGATCAGTTCGGCGCGGACGTCATAGCCGTAGGCGGCGTTGTTGTTGATCTCGATATTGACGAGCTGCCCGTCCACTGTTTCCAACACCATGAAGACAGGTGCGACACGCGCGTCCGAGCGGCGCGGCTGGAACGCGGAAATAGACGCGTATTCCGTCCCGAGCACGTAACGCACGACGTCGAATTCGTGCGGTGCCGAATTGGTGATGGCCATAGAGCCGGTGAAATCGGCCGCAGGCGTTTCAACATTGCGGTGAAAATTGTGCATCATCAGCGCCCGACCGAGATGACCATTATCGAGCGCCTGCTTCATCTCCTGGTAGGATTGATCGTAACGCCGCATGAAGCCGAGCTGGACGAATCTCGCCCCTGCCTTCTGTTCGGTTTCCATCACGGCGATGCAGTCAGCGGACGATTGTGAAAGGGGCTTTTCGCACAGAACGCGCTTGCCCATGGCAATACAGGCCATCGAAAGCGGCGCATGCGTGAAATCGGGACTCGCAATGATCACGGCGTCCACGTCTTGCCGCGTGATGGCGCCCTGGGGGTCAGTGGCAATGTCGAAGGCACCAAATGCATCGGCGACCAGACGAGCGCGCTGCTCATCCATGTCGCAGACCAATTGGAGCTTTGCGCCGGGCAGCTCCTCGGCGACTATCTTGGCATGATCTGCGCCCATCAAGCCGGCGCCGATCACCGCAATGCGAATTGTCATCTCAGTCCTATTCTTTGCGTTTCGAATTTACGGGCAACGGCGCGCCGTGATGCGCAGCCGACTTGCTGGGCCTCCAGGGAAGGGTCTACGGGGCGGCTGATCCCTCCACCACCTGGAGGGACGGCGGATGCCCCTCATGCGTTTCCATGTAACCCTCGACCTGGGCCTCGAGATCGGCCATGGTCTCGCCGCCTGCCATCAGATCTGTGATCTCCTCGCGTGACTTGTCGCCCTTGCGAAAATCGGCGGCGATGGCACCGCGGATCAGCACCGCGAAATGATCGCCGACGGCCATGGCGTGCATGACCTGGTGAGTGATGAAGACCACCGCTAGCCCGCGCCTCTTCGCCTCGTTGACGATACGCAGCACGTGGGAGGCCTGCTTGACGCCGAGCGCTGCGGTCGGTTCGTCCAGGATCAGTAAGCGCGCTCCAAAATACACAGCACGGGCAATGGCAAGCGACTGGCGCTCGCCGCCGGACAACCCCCCAACCAGGCGGTCACCATCATCGACCGTGTGATTCCGAAATCGCGTACCGCTTTCACCGCGAAATCGTTGGCGCGCTTGCGGTCGTAGATCTTGAACGGCCCCCAGCCTTTGGTCGGCTCTACGCCGACAAAGAAGGACCGCCCGATGCTCATCAGCGGGAAGGTGCCGCCGAACTGGTGCACTGTGGCTATTCCTTGTGCCTGGGCCTCCCGAGGTCCAGAGAAGGTAACCGGCTGACCGTCCATCAGTATCTGGCCGCTGGTGGGTTTGTGGACACCGGCGAGCGTTTTGATGAGAGTTGATTTGCCGGCGCCGTTGTCACCGAGCAGACAAAGCACTTCGCCGGCGCGTACCCTGAGCGAAATATCGTGCAGGACGTCGATTGGTCCGAAGGACTTGTTGACGTTCCTCAGTTCGAGAATGGCAGGTTTGTCGTTCATGGCGGGCACATCTCCCATCTGCGATCCGGCTGGCCTGACACTGTTGATCGGCGAGGAAATTGAAGGTCGGTGCTCGTTGATCGATGCTTGGCTGCTGTAGCAGATCATTTTTCATGGGTTTGCTGGCTCCCGCGGCACGCTTCGCTCGCGCCGCGGCCTGAAATACAGAGCCAGGTCGCGGAAGGACTGATTCATCATAACCGCCCGCCGCCCACGACCACGGACACGATGGCGTTGAAGATAAAGCTCATGCCACCGGAGACCTGGGCGGAATTGAACAGGATCGCCTGACAGATCCCGACAAAAGTGGCGCTGACTGCGGACAACACAAACAGCGCAATGGTCACGCGGTCTGTCGGAATGCCGGCGTTGCGGGCGCTGACGCGGTCGATCCCGACCTTCTGGTTTGGGTTGATCGCGATTTACATCTTCTCGCTCCGGCTCAAATGGCTGCCGAGCCGGCAATCGACGAGAAGGCCAGCAGAAGCGCGCAGAAGAAGATCACCGCTTCGCGACCGGCCCGGTCTGCCGCGATCTGTCTGGCGACGCTCGCCGGAAGGCTCATTCCGGAACCGCCTCCAAGGTATGGCATATTGGCGACCGCGAGCAGGCACAGTTCGGCCATGACCCATGTCCCCGATGGCAAAATGCGGTCCCTTCAGGCGAAGGAGCAGCGGCGCAAACACAAGCGCCGCGGCGGCGGACGAAGCCATGGCGATGAGGATCGAAGCGGGCAATGGCAGACCGAAGAATACAAGTGAGGCGAAGAACGCATATCCGCCGATACCGATATAGGCCTGTTGTCCGACGGATATCATCCCGCCGTAGCCGGCGAGCAGGTTCCATATTGCCGCGAGGGATAGGTAAACGAGGAAATCGGTGGTGAAACGCAAGGCCGCCAAATCGAGCATCCAAGGCGCGGACGCGAGGAGCGTGCACAAACAAACGATTCCCAACGTCGTGCGCACCGTGACCTGCAGTTCGGAACTGCCGGCGGGATGGGCGTCGATCTGTGAGCGGCTTGCTTGCAGCGCTCCGCTTGTCTCGTTCATTGGTGCGCTACCTTCGGGAAGAGGCCGTTCGGCCTAAGCAACAAGACGGCGAAAAAGACGATATGACCGGCTATCGTTTGGTAGGCTGGATCGACGGCCGCGCCGATCGACTGGGCAAGCCCGATCACAAGACCCCCGGCGAGAGTGCCCCAAAAATTGCCGAGACCGCCGATGATGACGGCTTCGAAGGCCACGAGGAGGCGGGCGGGGCCCATGAAAGGATCGAAGTTGCCTCGCACGGCCATCAGAACGCCCGCGACGCCGATCACCGCGAATGCGATGGCGCTGGCAATCGCAAAGACCCGCAGGTGATTGATCCCGACCAGGCCGACGATCTCGGAATCGTCGGATGTCGCGCGAAGCCTTTGCCCAAGGGCAGTTGAATAGAAGATCCACTGCAGTGCCATCGTCACGGCCAACGCTGTCGACAACACGACAACTGGATACACGCCAACCGAAGCTGCGCCGACGTTGATGCTCTGCGTTTCGATCGAGCCGGCAGAAAGGCGGCGCGTATCGGCGGAGAAGATCATCAGCAGCGCGTTCTGCACAACGACCGAGACTCCGAACGTCACCAGCAGCGGACGAAGCGGATCGTTGCCAAGCAGCCGGTTGAACAGGCCAAGCTGGAGGAGATAGCCGAGGCCGGCCATCAACGGCGCGACGGCGGCGATCGCCACGAAAGGGTGGATCGGGACGGCCGAAACGACGGAGAAGGCCGCGAATGCTGCGACGACGATAAAATCGCCATGGGCCAGATTCACCAGCCTCATCACCCCGAACACCAGAGAAAGGCCGGTCGCGAAAAGGGCATAGAGGCCTCCGAGAAGGATCCCTTGAACGATGATGTCGGCTGGATTGGTCATGTCATGCCTCCGCCACGCCGAAGTATGCAGCGGCGATTTGATCCCGTGTGAATTCGGCGGGCCGCCCGCTCAGCGCGACGGCGCCCCTGCGCAGGCAGTAGATGCGGTCGGCGACCGAAAGAGCCTGGCCGATGTCCTGCTCGACAACGACCAGTGCCGTGCCCTGGCCGCGCACCCGCCTGAAGTTTTCGTACATTCCCTTGACGACGACAGGCGCCAGACCAAGTGAAATCTCATCGCACAGAAGGGAGTGTTGGGTTTGTCATCAACGCACGGCCCACCGCGACCATCTGCTGCTGCCCGCCAGAAAGCCTCGTCACCTGACGCCGCGCAAGCTCCGGCAACATCGGAAACAGCTCGTAGATGCGCGGAAGGTTCCAGTATCCGACGCGGCCAGCCGATCGGCCGATCGTCAGGTTCTCCTCGACCGTAAGGGAAGAGAAAAGCCGCCGTCCCTCCGGTACGAGCGTCATGCCGAACGCGGCGATTTCATTCGCCTCCAACATGCCGACCTCCCTGCCCGCGAAGTTCAGTCGTTTGGCTGATTTACCGCGGTGCAGCCCGGCTAACGACCTGAGGAGTGTCGATTTGCCAGCTCCGTTTGAACCGATGACCGCGATGCACTCCCCCTCCCCTACAGCCAGTCCAATGCCGAACAGCGCCTGAAGGTCGCCATAGAAGGCGTTCAGATCTTCGACATGCAACAGCGTCATGATGCGGCTCCGTCGGGTTCCGGTTCGACGCCGAGGTAGATTTCGCGCACGTCCGGCGACCGCATGACCTGATGGGGTTCGCCGTCCCTCAGAACCGAGCCGGCGTTGAGTACGACCAGGCGGCCTACGACCTCAAGCAGCGCATGGACCACGTGCTCGATCCAAATGACCGTCACGCCGCGCGCATTGATGTCGAGGATTGTCTTCACCAGATCGGAACACTCGGCGTCTGTCAGTCCACCCGCGATCTCGTCGAGCAGAAGGAGTTCGGGCGACGAACCCAGTGCTCGCGCCAACTCAAGTCTTTTGCGGTTCAGCAGCGAGAGCGAGCTTGCCGCATCGTTGGCAAGTTCCGACAGGTGTGTCTGTCGGAGGATCTCCTCGCAGTGCTGGCGGGACTGGCTTTGAGAGCGGCCGCCGGCAAAGACCGCACCGACCAGCACGTTCTCGTAGACCGTCATGCCATTCAATGGCTGCGGGATCTGGTACGTGCGCGCCATGCCGGCGCGCGCCCTTCGCCGCGCGCCCCAGCGCGTCACATCGTCTCCCTTGAAGACGACCGTGCCGGCTTCGCCGTGCACGTCTCCCGCGATCAGATTGAAAAAGGTGGTCTTGCCCGCGCCATTGGGTCCAATGATCCCAATGGCTTCTCCGCGCCCGACACCAAGGTCAATTCCGTCCGCGACGCGCACCGCACCAAACGACTTGCGCAGCCCTTTGATCTCCATGTGCAACATGAGCCGACGACCTAATAGGTAAGTTCCTCGAAATCGGCCCCGGCCGGAATTTCCGGAGCCGTCTGGTTCGACGTGATGACAAGGTCGTAGGCGTGGGGTCCGTTTGGGGTGCGGCGCCATTGACCGCCGACAAGCGGCGTCTTGGCGACGTTTTTGATGGTCGAGTTCTTCCAGTCGACCTTTCCCACAATCGTATCCAGAGAGGTATCTGATATGGCAGCGATAATCGCACCCGCATCGCCAGGCTCGCCTGCACGCTTCAAGACGTCTGCCGCGACTTCGAACAACGCGTGGGCAAAGCCGATCGGTTGGGTCCACTGTTTGCCGGTCGCCCGGCTATATTGGCCATCTCCACGGCCAGGATCTGGCGCCGGCCGTCCCAGTCGATGCCGACCGCGATCAGCACCGCTTGGCTCATGACGATGCCGGCTTCGCGCACCTTCTCGTAGCGGGCATCGAGGATGAGGTAGGCAAAAGGCTCTTGAAGCGGGCGCTCGGCAAACGCTTTCAGGCTCTCCTCTAGGCGTTTGTTGATGGCCGAGATCGATGAGGCCGAGAAGGCATGGCCGCACAGCTCTTCCGTGATCGCCTTGACCTTCCGGGTCGAAACGCCCTGCACATTCATCTCCGCAAGCGTGGCCACCAGGGCCCGCTCCGAACGCTGGTAACGCTCGAACAGCTCGGTGGAGAAGCGGCCGGCCCGGTCCTGCGGAACCCGCAGCTCCAGCTTGCCGACACGGGTGACAAGGGTGCGGCCATAATAACCCGAGCGGTAGCCGAGACGCTCCGGTGTGCGCTCGCCTTTCGAAGCACCCAGAGCCTCGTCCATCTCGGCCTCGAGCACCTCCTGCATCACCGTACGGATCACTTCGTGCAGACCTTGCGGATCCGAAAGCAGAATGTCTTTGACGGCGGCGCTGGCGGTTTACTTTCAGTCTTGGTCATGGTGGCGTTCCTTCGCGGGAATCAGGTGACGTTGGACATCACCAGCCTGCCATGACCGCCCCCTCTCAGCGAATTTGCAGAACTCTCAGCACATTACCCAGGATCCGAGTTGGTACTACGCGCAGCTCGCCCGGGCGCGGTTCGTCGCCGGTCGCTATGCCGACAGTCTGTCGTCGCTGTGCCAAAGTCCGCCGGATATTCCCGTCACTCTGATGTTCCGTGCCCGGTGCCACGCGCTGCTCAAGAGCCGGCGCAGGGGCAGTCGATCGCCAGGCGGATTGCCGTCGAGTTTCCAAGGTTCACCGTCGAGAACTTCATCCGAACCTATCCCGTCACCAATCCTCTGGCCCTCGCTGCGATTAAGGAAGGGGCTCGTCGCGCAGGTATAGCGTAGAGCCGAAAACGGTGCCTAGCTGAGGAGAGGACGCGCTTCCTGGATATGCCACTTGGTAAGCCGGGCCCCGCTTCCGGCACAGGCTGAAGGTCTGCTTGGTAGCGCTAACTGGGCGCTGGCGTGACCCCTGCTAAGCTTCCGCTCCTGGCGCACCTTACTCGTTCCAGTGGACGAGGCGAACAGCAACAAACCATCCATCTCGGCCATTGGCGGCAGCCAGTTGGTAGAGTTTGACCCTAGAACGCCAGCGTGTGAGACCACCGCCGCCGGGGCGAGCGCATGCCGGGTCGGCACCCACCGGGTTCATCGGCGGGCGGGGGCGGGATGGTTTGTGGGGCCCCGCATCAATGCGCGTGACCCCTCGCTCACAGACTCACTATTGAACAGAAGCCGCCGATACCAGGACGAAGCCGCGGGTCTTGTTCTCGTTGTCGGAGTCCTGGGTGTTCATGGCATCGAAAAGCTCAGATGTCTTCACCCCCACTGGAGGGTATTTATACCGTGCGACATCAAGGATGAGGAAGCGGTCTGATTTCCCATCATAGGCTGCTAGCGGCGAGATATGGCCGCCCGATTGCCTTGCCGAGGTAGTTGACGATCACGAAATGGTTCGACTGGCCGAGATGGGAACTCGCCAGCTTGCGGAACTCGTCGACTGAGCTGTCGGCGGCATGATGGACTTCTGCCTTGACCGGCTGCGTCGCAAGAATTCCACCGATCTGATCGAGGGTCATACCTTTCTTCGCCAAAACATCTCGGGCGAGAATGGCGTCCGTTCGTTCATCGAGGACATTGTCCTGCGTGAAAGTGCGATATGGCTCGTACTCCGGAACCGAAGGCGCCGGTACATTGAGCGCGTTCAGCACCATGACGATGCTGGCGACACCGCAATAGGACTGTGTCTTCTGCGTCAGAAAGTTGCTTGCGAGAGGGAAATAGGCCTCCCGTGCATCGCTTTCGACGAAGTAGTTTTCGCCAATATCAGAACTAAAGCCGGCCAGATTGTCAGGAAGCTTCAGGGTTTCGGCGCTTGCGCTGGTGACGAACAGCCCCAATGCGACCACTGCCCCATGAACGAAGTGCTTAGACATGGCAACGTCTCCGCTGGGTGATCGTGCCACTATACCAGAAGGACGGGCGTGTATCACCATCCCCGTTCAGGGTCGAAGGTCGGGTTCGAGAGGAGGGGCCGTATCAGGCGCGCCCGGCCGACAACTTCGTTCAAAGTTCGGGATCTCCTCCTGGCCGGCTGCTCTCGCCGCCAAAACCATCCAAATCGCTCTGAACGACCGAGTTCGACCCTTTTGGCGGTCGTTCAGTTGCGAGCGTCGCATGACGCGATCTGACCCAGCGCGGACATTCCCGCAATCGAACCGGAACGTCTCGAAGGGCTGGGAAGCTGACGTTGCCCTGCTGAAGAAGCCGGTTGGCAAACATCGACTTCGCGAGGGATTTTCAGCCGCCGTCACAGCGGCAATCGGGCCGCAAATCAGGAAGACAGCGGTCTTCCGATGTGACATCAACAACGCTGCCCTATTCGCATATTTGATCCTTTTGCCCGGCGGTGTCCGGCATTATAATTAGCGATCGCTAAATTAGGACGGAGCAGATATAAAGCCAGAAAAGCGTCCGTCTTTGGGCCGGGGACTAACCATGGAGGCCAAACATGCTCAGCGCTTTATGCAAGGCCTGCGCAGTGATCCTTTTGTCAGTGAACTGCGCTTTCGCCCAATCGGATCTGATAGAGCCAAAGGCTGGAACGTGGAAGACGTGGGTGATCACGTCGGGTAAGGACTTCCGAGTCCCGCCCCCACCGGATACTTCCACAGCCGAGCTGGAGCAGCTCCGAGATATCATCGCAAAGAACGATGCGCAGGCCGCCGTGATGATCACGTTTTGGGATGCCGGCTCGCCCGGTTACCGATGGATCGACCTCGTCAACAATCGCCTTCTTACAGGCGAAAAGATCCCGCCCAATGCGCACCGCATATACACCTATTTGACGATGGCGATCTACGACGCCACCATTGCAGCATGGGAATCGAAGTACTTCTACAATCGCCCCCGCCCAAGCGAGGCGGATGCGACATTACCGACTGCGCTGCCTACGCCTCGGAGTCCCTCCTATCCATCTGAACACGCGGCAGCCGCCGGAGCCGCCGCGATGATTCTTTCCCATTTCTTTCCGGACGAGGCGTCCTCGTTCCAAGCAATGGCTGAAGAAGCAGCACAGTCGCGTGTCCTTGCCGGTGTCCAGTTCCCGAGCGACTCTTCCGCCGGGCTTGAACTGGGCCGACGAGTGGCAGAGCAGGTGATTGCGCGGGCAAAAGCCGATGGCTCCGACGCTGTCTGGACCGGCAAAGTCCCGACCGGGCCGTGCAAGTGGGTCGGAGATAAACCAGGCAATGCAACCATGCCCAACTGGAAACCGATCGTGCTGGCATCGCCCGATGAATTCAGGCCGCCGGCCCCACCCGACTGTCAGTCCGCGGCCGTGAAGGCTGAGACGGATGCTGTCCGACAATTTGAGCGAAAATTCCCCAACAGCTCCAAAGCGTTCTACTGGCAAAGTCCAGCCGGCCTGTTCACCAGCTGGTATGACTATGCCAGCAAGTGGATGTTTGAGGACAAGACAGATTCGAACGCGCCGCGCGCCGCGCGGGCTTACGCGATGCTCGCAACGATCCATTTCGATGCGTTCATTGCAAGCAACGACGGTAAGTTCGCATATTGGTACCCGCGCCCCAACATGCTTGACCCGAGTATCACTCCCTTGTTCGCGGTGCCGCCGTTTCCCAGCTATCCGTCCAACCATTCCACTCTTTCAACTGCCCGATGCGAGATCCTGGCGTACCTGTTTCCCAGCCATGCGGAATTCATCCGCAAGGTTGGCAAAGAGGCCGGCGATTCCCGCATCTGGGCCGGCATCCATTACGCGATGGACAACAAGGCCGGTGCCGCGCTCGGCAAAGCGGTCGCGGAGAAATTCATCGAGCGGGCGAGAAAGGACGGAGCAGACTAGTGGAAGGAGAGGACACCTGATCGACCCGTTCGGAACCTTCTTGCCGATCGCCGGTCGAGGTCAAAGGATAGAACGGAACTTTATTCGCCACGTATCAGAAAGGCTCCACGCGCTTTCATCTTCTGACGCTTTATGGACCTGAGACGCAACAAGGCTTCCAAGTTGCCGTTTCCCTGCGCCCGATCTATAGACCGCTTCGGAGTCCACTCGTGAACTTGGCTGCGTCCGGCGCAAACGTCAGCAGGTGGCGCTATCGACTCCTTGCTGAAGGCGCCGCCCGAGTACCGAATCCTGCTGGAGGCGAAGGAATGACCCTTGTCCGACATTCGGGCTCTCATGCAGCAAGGTACACAGACCCGAAAAGCTGTCTTTCAGGGGCGGCGGCAATGGCATCAACCTGCGACCTGCTGTAAGCTTGGAAAGCGGGTAACAATCCGCGAAGGATTGGGGGATGGAACGTCATCTCGCAGCCGTCCTGATTGCCGATGTCGTCGGCTATGGCCGCTTGAGCCAGATCGACGACGAGGGTACTCCTGCCGCAGAGTGGTTGCGCCCACGGCTTAGATCGAGCCCGTTGCAACGCCATAGAGCACACCGAGGATCGAGCATGCCGCCAACACCGGGATCATGCCGATCTTGAAACGGAATACCGCGAGCAGCGCCCCGAGTGTCAGCACCAGGGATGACAGGTTGATGGAGTTGAACACCGGCACGTCCAGCGTCATGCCCAGCCAGCTGACCTCATGCAGTTCGCGGAACAGCACGTGAAGCGCGAACCACACCGCCAGGTTCAGGATCACACCGACCACCGCCGCCGTGATGGCAGACAGCGCTGCTGATAAGGCCTTGTTGCTGCGCATCGTCTCCATGAACGGCGCGCCAAGGAATATCCATAGGAAACAGGGGACGAAGGTTACCCAGGTCGTGAGCAGACCGCCGAGTGTTCCGGCGACCAGCGGGCTAAGCACTCCCGGCGCGCGGTAGGCACCCATGAAGCCGACAAACTGGGTGACCATGATCAGCGGGCCCGGCGTGGTCTCGGCCATGCCGAGGCCGTCCAGCATCTCTCCCGGCTTGAGCCAGCCATAGTGGTCCACGCCCTGCTGCGCGACATAGGCGAGTACCGCATAGGCGCCGCCGAAGGTGACCATTGCCATCTTGGAGAAGAAGATGGCGATGTCGGTGAAGACATTGCCTTGGCCAAAAAATGCTAGCAGCCCAAGGACAGGCACCAACCAGAGCGCCAGAAAGACTGCCGCGATCTTCAGCGACCAACTGACAGACGGCCGGGCGTGAGCCGGCACCCCCTCGCCGAGCGCGGTATCGGCATCGGCGACCTGCTTGCCGCCGACCTTGCCATGTCCGTTACCTGAGAGGAATGAAGCCCAGCCAGATCTCCCTCCGACGAAACCGATGATACCAGCGATCAAGATGACCAACGGAAACGGCGCATCGAAGAAAAAGAGAGCGATGAAGGCCGCCCCCGCGAGCCCGACCATGACATTGTTCCTGAGCGCCCGCCTGCCGATCCGCAACACCGCTTCCAGCACAATGGCGAGGACAGCCGCCTTCAAACCGAAGAAGAGGGCCTGAACCGCGCCGACGTTGCCGAAGATTGCATAGATCCAGCTCAACGCCATGATGGCGATCGCACCAGGCAGCACGAACAGGATACCGGCAACGAGGCCGCCTCTGGTCTTGTGCATGAGCCAGCCGATGTAGATCGCAAGCTGTTGTGCCTCCGGTCCGGGCAGCAGCGTGCAGTAATTGAGCGCATGCAGGAACCGGGTCTCGCCTATCCAGCGTTTTTCCTCGACGATGATGCGGTGCATCATGGCGATCTGACCGGCCGGACCGCCGAAGCTGAGCACGGCCACGCGAGCCCACACCCGTGTGGCCTCAGCGAACGAAATGCCATGGCCGGGCGTGTCGCTTGATCGATTTGGCGCCTTTATGGTGCTCTCTGCATTGGCCATGGTTCAGGTCACTCGCGTTTCGAACGGAAATATCGGTAGAGGTTGTCAAAAACCGAAGCGCCCTCGGCGATCCGTTGCTCGTCGCCGGCGTTCGCCATGGCGATGCCGGCGATCAGGCTGGCAATGCCGGTGGTTTCTTCGCGACTGAACTTGCCGTCCTTGAGATCGATATCGTGGACGACCTCGGCGATGGCCTGCAGCGCCGGATCGGCAATGCCGGTGCGGGCAAGCAGCACCTCGAAGCTGCAGCGGTCGCCTTCATGGGTGATTTCGCCCTCGAACATGTCGAAGCGCAATTCCCCCTCCTTCGGCACGTATCCCTTGCCCGCCACGAAGCGGATGATCGCATCGGCATCGATGAAGCGACGGATCAGCCAGCTGCAGGCGATCCGGTCGACATACACGTCCCGGCGCGTGACCCAGATCCGGCCCTTGAGCTCGCTCGGCTCGGCCGCCGTCTTCGGTTCCTTGGTCATGGCCTTGTCCTCTACAAGCTGTGCCTCGAGCTCGGCGATCAGTCCCTCGCTGGCGAGGCGACCGCTGGCGCCGAAGAAGTCGATCGTCACGACGTCCGCGAGCCGCGTGCGCCAGCGGCCGAGTTGCGAACGCGCTTCTGCATGTTTTTTCGCTGTCGCGTTGGTCTTGATCGCTGCGGCCAGATCGCGCGCTTCCTTGACAATCTCCGCATAGTCGGCGTCACGAACGGCGTCGAACAGCGCCCGGACCTGGGCGTCCGAAAGACCGTCGACAAGGCGTGCCTCGCACATCATGGCCTCGCCGCCGCCAGCGACGATCTCCTTGAGAAGCCATTCGAAATCCTCCTGCATCTCGGCATTCGCCGGCAGGGCGTAAACGGTGCTTTTGACTGCGACCGCGCCGATGCCTTGCAACCGTCGCCAGATCTTCACCCGGAAGTAGGCGGGCTTGCTCGGCAGTTGATGGATCAGGAGCAGCCAGCGCTGCTCCTGCGATTGCCCCTCACTCATAAGTGAACCGTATCACGAACAAATCCAAATGCAACACTTGTATCACTTTTCATTTGGGCATAGCTTTCGCTTCCTCACGGGATGAGCCGTGCCGCCGAGCGAGGAAACCGATGCCACACCAGAAGCATCACTCGAGAACTTGTACGCGTTTGAGGCCAGGCATGACTCGGCAACCCTCAAAAAGCCGAAAATCAACCATGTTGCCCTGGCACCATCTCCATCTCAATCCGCCCCTCGATCGCTCAAACCTTAACCATCTCAACGACGACCATGAATGCTACGCTGCGGGATCACCGTCTCTGACGAACTGTATGCCTGGCGCGCTCCCCTACTAGGTGAAACTCACACCTAACCGCCGGCCGTCCATTCTGGCGCGGCTTGATTCTACACATCACCATAGAGAGTAAGCATATGACCGACGGAATAAAACGACGCGACTTCATGCGGAACGATCTGAACCTGTTCCTCACCGCCACCGTGCTCGCCGGGTCCGATGTACATGCACTCGAATGCGCCGTTGGACTCGGCCTCGGCCTTCTTGCAGCCATCACGAGCCTGGTCGAAATAGGGGTTGTTCATGTTCTTCGGCACCAGCGCGAATACGAGTTTCTGCTGGGCGTAGGCCTGCCCCGCCGTCAGGGCGGACGCGGCAACCGCAGCCGCCAAAAGATATTTCTTCATCGATGTTCCTCCGTTTGTTGTGTTCACCTCAGGATATTCCACCGGCATAAGCCGGCAGAGCTCTAGCCACGCTTGATGGTGAAGAAGGACTTCAGCGATCTGCCGGACGTCCCCATGCCAAGAAGCACGGCGAGAATGATGAAGATGCCAACGAAGGCACCCTGCCAGTTGGAATCGATGCCTGCCATCAGCAGGGCGTTGCGGACGACCTCGAGGAAGGCCGATCCGATAACCGCGCCGAACGCGGTGCCATAGCCGCCCATCAGGCTGGCGCCGCCGATCACGGTGCCGGCGATGACGCGCAACTCGTAACCTGTTCCCACCGCATTGATCGCCGAGCCGCTGTAACCGAGCAGGAGCAAGGATGCGATCGAGGCGCAGAAGGACGAGAAAACATAAGCCTGGAACTTGATCCGATCGACGGGCACGCCCGTCATGCGTGCCGCATTCTCGTTACCGCCGATCGCGAACAGATGGCGGGCGTCCACGCGGTGAAGATGAACACCCAGCCGAGGGCTAGCGCCATGATCACCATCACCCAGAAATGGGACGAGAACTGCGGTATCCAGTTAGGAGCCCATCCCTCCAGCGAGTGCACCGGCCACTTTGCCTGGCCGATGGCTTTCACGATCGGGGCGTCAGGCCCAAACTGATAGAGCATTTGGTTGCCTGACAGCACCACCGCCAGCGAACGCGCTATCGACAGCATGCCAAGCGTGACCACGAAGGACGGCATGCCGATATAGGCGACGAAAAAGCCGTTGAACGACCCGCAGGCAACTCCAGCGAGAAGGCCGGAGGCGAACGCCACGTACCAAGGATAATGCCAGGTCAGTAGAAGACCGGCCACGATGGCCACGAGGCCCATGACTGACCCGACGGAAAGATCGATCCCGCCCGTAATCAACACCACGGTCATGCCCAGGCCCATGATGGCGATCAGCGCGAAATTCCGGGTGATGTTGGTTGCATTTTCGGCTGTGCCGAAGCTCGGTTCCAACATGGTCATAAACGCGACAAGGAGGAAGAGCGCGACCGAGACCCAGAAGGCCTGGCTACTTCTCAACTTCTGAAGCGCAGTTTGTTCCATGATGCCGACGACGTCGGCAATCGAGGCGTGGCTTTCCTGGATCGCTTCGGGTTGACTAGGCTGCACGGATCGCTCCCGTGATTAGTCCGGTGATTTCTTCCGGAGATGTCTGAACGGTGGGTTTGTCGGCAACCTTGGTGCCGCGCCGTAGAACGACGATACGATCGCAGACGGCAAAAACGTCTGGCATGCGGTGGCTAATCAGGATCACCGCGACACCGCCCGCTTTCATGCGCCGGATCAATTCCAGGACCTCAGCAACTTGGCGCACGGAAATCGCAGCGGTCGGTTCGTCCATAATGACGAGTCTGGCGTTGGACAAACGGGTCCGTGAAATCGCAATTGCCTGGCGCTGACCGCCCGACATTTTTTTACGAGATCGCGTGGCCGCGTTTCTGACTTCAGTTCGCCGAACAACTCCGCGGAGCGATCGATCATCGCCTGCTTATCTAGAATCCGGAAAGGCCAGACACCCTTTTTGAGTTCTCGACCCAGGAACACGTTCTGCGCAGCGGTTAGATTGTCCGCCAGTGCGAGATCCTGATACACGACCTCGATCCCCTCGGCGCGAGCATCGAGCGGCTTGTGGAAGTGGCAGGCCTTGCCGCCGACTCTGATCTGCCCTTCGGTCGGGGGAAAATTTCCCGAAATCAGTTTGACCATTGTCGATTTTCCGGCGCCGTTGTCGCCCATCAGGCCGGCCACTTCACCGGGTTCGATCGAAAAGCTGACGTCTGACAGCGCGCGGATTGCCCCGAAGCTTTTGCCAACGCCCTGCACTTCAAGCAAAGACACGTGGTCATCCTCCCATGGACACGGCGGCTCTTGGAGTCTCGCCTCGCCTCATTCTGCAATGGATATTGCGTATGAAGTTCTTGTGCAACAATGCTTATTGCAGAGTTTTATAATTTGCAACAACTATTTTCTATGCGGATTAACTAACTGTTTTTGATAAGATATTTTTCGGCGCAGCTTGGTGCGAAATCGAAATCTGATGATTGCCGGGATGGCAGCATCGCTTTGTTGCAATGTTTCTTGTGGCGCCGGACTGACAGACCTTTGTGCGGCTTTCAATGGCCGTTCAACGACGCGGGTTGGCCCTCCAGCTCTTTGCCGTTGACCACCAGCGCGGGGTCGATCCTGCTCTCAAAGAAATCGAGCACGTTCTGCACCGCCGACATGGCCATCCGTTCACCGCATTCGATTGTGAGGCCGGCAATATGAGGCGACAGGATCACCTGATCGCATAAGAGGAGTGGATTGTCGGAAGCGGGCGGTTCCTCGTCGAAGACATCGAGGCCGGCGGTCGCCACCTTGCCGGACTGAAGGGCTGCAAGAAGTGCCCTTTCGTCAACTACGCCGCCGCGCGCTGTGTTCACGAGCCAGGCTCCCGGCTTCATGAGGGAAAACTCGTGCTCGCCGATAACAGGTTTATCGCCCTTGGGCGCATGCACGGAAATGGCATCCGCCCATCGAAGGGCCGACGCCAGATCGGAGACGGTTTTCGCAGGGCCTTCCGGCCATCCGATTTTTTCGAGATACGGATCGTAGGCGGCGATTTCCATGGAAAAGGCAGCCGCCATCTTCGCGAGATGCCGGCCGATGCGGCCGTAGCCTAGAATCAGCAGACGCTTGCCGGCCAGTTCCGAAGCTTCCAGCCTGTTTCGCCAATTCCAGGCGCCCTCGCGAACTGACTGGTCCCCGCGCACAGCATGCTTGGCACAGGCAAGGAGCATCATCATGGCGTGCTCGGCGACAGATATGGAATTGACGTCTCCGACGACGGCGAGCGTGATGCCGCGCTTGTTGAGGGACGGCAAATCAACAGAGTCGTAGCCGACACCGTGACGGGACACGATCCGGAGCCTGCGCCCCATCTCGACGGTCGCGGCCGAGAGAGGCTGTGTGCGGATCACCAATCCATCGGCCCTGTCGATCAGGTGGGCATAGCTTGGCTCCGACACTTCCTCGACATAGTCGTAGGTGACGCCGGCGGCATGATCGAGCAACGCGATTCCAGCCGGGTGCAGCTTCCCGGCAACCAGAACATGCGGCATCAGTACCCTCCCTTGGAACCGGCGCTGACGCTTGATCCGCCCGTGAGTTCCCTGAACTTTTTGACGTTCGCTTCCGCCGCACCGGCCAGCATGCGCACGTCGTTGGAGACGGTGGTCATGTTGTAGCCCCACCCGATCGCACGCGCCGCGTAAGCCGGAGTTCCACAGTGCAATCCCGCGGCTATGCCGGCTTTTTTGCAGGCCGCCACGATATGCTGGATGGCCTCGATCATCTCCGGTTCTTCGCGGTCGAAGGCAGGCGGCAAGCGGCCCTGGGTCATGCCGAGGGTCAGGTCGGCCGGACCAACGTAGATCCCGTCCAGTCCAGGGGTCGAAGCGATCGCGTCGAGATTGTCCATCGCCTCGGCCGTCTCAACCATGGCAAAGGCAAGTATCTCGCCATTGGATTCAGAAGCGTAATTGGCACCGGCCGCGAAATTCACACGTGTCGGACCAAAGCTTCGGCTGCCGAGTGGCGGATAGCGCACGTAGCTAACAAACTCGGCCGCCTGTTCGGCGGTATTCACCATCGGACAGATGACGCCGTAAGCACCTGCGTCGAGCACTTTCATGATGATGCCTGGCTCCAGCCAAGGCACCCTGACGAGCGGCACCGTAGCGGAGGCACGCATCGCCTGGAGTATTGGCAGCAGGCCGCTGTAATCGAGCGCTCCATGTTGGAGGTCGACGCCGATGCAGTCGTAACCTTGCGCCGCCATGATCTCGGCGGTGAAACTGTTGCCGATCGAAAGCCAGCCATTGATGGTCGGCTTCCCATCGGCCCAAAGCTGCTTGAGCCTGTTCTTGATCATGAAAAACGCTCCTTAGAATACGATTTGAGCCAGCTTGGTATCGAGATAGTCCCGGATACCTTCCGCGCCGCCTTCCCGGCCCATGCCGGAATGGTTGGTCCCGCCGAACGGCGCCTCGGAAGCCGCTAGCGCAAAGCTGTTGATGCCGACCATTCCGGCCTTGAGCGTCGCGACAACTCTGCGGGCGCGCCCCGCATCCCGGGTGAAGGCATAGGCAGAAAGCCCCATCTTCGAGGCGTTTGCCCGACCCAGGACCTCCTCTTCGGACGAGAAACGGGTGATGGCCGCGATCGGACCAAAATTCTCCTCGGCAAACACGGTCATGTCGTCAGCAACATCGGTAAGGACCGTCGGCTCAAAGAAATGACCGGCGTTGAACGCCGGCGAGCGGCGGCCGCCTGCGGCAATCCTGGCACCGGCCTTTTCCGCGTCGGTAACGATTTGTTCGATTTCGTCGGTCCTCCTGGCATTGATCAAGGGGCCCATCTGCACCGTCGGATCGAGACCATCACCCAGCTTCAGGGCCTTCGCCCGCGTGACGAACCCGTCGACGAAAGCATCATGGACCTTTTCGTGGATGAAAAAGCGGTCTGGCGTGACGCAAACCTGCCCGGCATTGGCGAACTTCGTGGGCACGGACACGTTGAGCGCGCTTTCGATATCCGCGTCGTCGAAGACGATGAGAGGCGCGTTACCGCCAAGCTCCATCGACACCTTCTTCACCGTATCGGCTGCGTCGCGCAGCATTTGCTGCCCGACCCGTGTAGACCCGGTCAGCGAAACCTTGCGCACAAGCGCCGACGCCATCAGCGGCACGTAGGTTGTGGCCGTGGACCCGACGAGAAGACCGACCGTGCCTGGGGGGAGCCTGCCCGCACGCAGGCAGTCGATCATCACCATCGCGACCCCTGGCGTCTGGCTCGAAGGCCGAAGGATGGCCGAACAACCGGCGGCAAGCGCCGGGGCGACCTTGCGGGCGACGAGCGCGGCCGGAAAATTCCATGCCGTAAAGGCCGCCACGACGCCGATCGGCTCATGCAGCACTTCGAAGCGACCTCCGGGGACACGGCTCTCGACGATACGGCCATAAACACGCCGAGCCTCCTCGGCGTACCACCGGAACTGATCCGTCGCCAGAACCCACTCGCGTTCGGATTGGGCAATGGGCTTGCCCGTCTCCAGCGTAATCATGCGGGCGGCTTCGTCCTTGCGCCGGCCCATTTCGTCGGCGATAGCGTGAAGCGCGTCGGCGCGCTCGAACGCGCTCTTTGCTCGCCAGGCAGAAAGGCCACGTTCGGCGGCCGCCAAGGCAGATTGTGTATCGTCCAGCGTCGCGGTTGGAGTGTCGCCCAGTGAGCGTTCGGTGACGGGACTGGCTACGGTCGCCGTGCTTCGGTCGGAAGCGGCGCGCCATTCACCGTCGATGAAAAGTCCGTATTTGTCATACATTGCCGTCACCGATCTCGCTGGTGCTGACCACCCGACGCTCTGCGACAGATTTGATCGCTGCTTCGGCGAGGACCAGCGCAAGGCGTCCGTCCTCGAATACGACCGACGGCTGGCGTCCATTTTCGATGGCGTCGACGAAGTCGTCGATTTCAGCGTTGAACGCTTCCCTATATCGCTCGATAAAGAAGTGAAGGTATGGCTGCGCCCGATCGCTCAGCCCATCGGCATAGATACGGGCCTCATGCGCGCGTCGGTTCTCGGAAATCGCCATGCCGGCCGATCCGAAAGCCTCGACGCGCTGATCGTATCCATAGACCGCGCGTCGTGAGTTGTTGATGATGCACTGCTTGCCGCTGGCGGTGCGCAAAACCACGGTCACCGTATCCCAGTCATTCGTCTCGGCCATCAGGTCCGGGTCGACCAGCCGGCTGCCGGTCGCAAAGACCTCAACGGGCTCTTCACCGAGCATGAAGCGAGCCATGTCAAAATCGTGGATTGTCATGTCGCGAAATATGCCGCCGGACACGCGTGTGTAGGCAGCTGGCGCCATGCCAGGATCCCGCGACGTGATGATCACCTGGTGGAGCTCGCCGAGCTCGCCACTCTGGATGGCCGCCCGCACCGCAGCATGCCCGGGATCGAAGCGGCGGACGAAGCCAATCATGATGGGCAGCTTGCTTCCACGGATGTTTGCGGCACAGCGATCGACACGCATCAGGTCAAGGTCGATGGGCTTCTCGCACAACACTGGCTTTCCGGCCGCCACTGCCCGCTCAATGTAGTCGACATGGGTATCGGTGGCCGTCGCGATCAACACGGCGTCCACATCGTCCGTGTCAAACATGGCGTCGGCCGAGTCCAACGCGGGAAGGCCGAGCATGGCTGACACTTCGTCGGCGGCGGCGCGATTGACGTCATACACCGCCGCCAGTTTCGTTCGTGGGTGTGCAGCGATATTGGCCGCATGCATGCGCCCGATGCGCCCGCAACCGAGCACGCCAATTCTCAGCATTGCATTCCTCCGCAACAATATTTTTGCAATGATCGTTGCAAAGAGGTTGATTTGTCAATGGCTATTTCGTAATAGTCTGCACAACGGAAATTCGCTAGGGAGGTAGTGATGACGAAGACCATTCGTCTGACCATGACGCAGGCGCTTGTGCGCTATCTGAGCAATCAGTTCACCATCGTCGACGGCAGCAAGGTTCCGCTGTTTGCGGGCGTGTTCGCCATTTTCGGTCACGGCAATGTCACGTGCCTGTCCGAGGCCCTGGAGGCCGCGCAGGACGTCCTTCCCACATGGCGCGGCCAGAATGAGCAGTCGATGGCACTGGCCGCGATCGGGTTCGCGAAGGCGAAGCGCCGGCGCCAGATCATGATCGCCGCCACCTCCATAGGCCCGGGGGCTCTGAACATGGTGACCGCCGCGGGCGTCGCCCATTCAAACCGGCTTCCGGTACTGATGCTGGCCGGCGACACCTTTGTCAGCCGCCGGCCCGATCCGGTCATGCAGCAGGTCGAGCACTTCGGCGATCCTACAGTCAACGTCAACGACGCGTTCAAGGCGGTGACTCGCTACTGGGACCGCATTGTCCATCCCGAACAGATCGTTTCCTCGCTGCCCCAGGCGGTCGCGGTTCTGCTTGATCCGGCCGACTGCGGGCCAGCTTTCATCGCCCTCCCGCAAGACGTGCAGGAAGTCGCTTGGGATTATCCCGAGTCCTTCTTCGAACCCACGGTCCATGCGATTCCGCGCCCCCGGCCGGATCGCGCGCGTCTCGAAGAAGCGGTGCGTCTTCTCAAGGCGGCAAAGCGTCCGCTGATCATTTCAGGCGGCGGCGTGCGTTACTCCGGTGCGGAGGCCGCTCTTGCGAAATTCGCCGAGGCGCGCGGTATTCCGCTTGCCGAAACCATCGCCGGCAAGGGCACGGTGACGCACGACCATCCTGCCCATATCGGGCCCATTGGCATCGTCGGCTCGACATCGGCGAACGCGCTTGCGGGTGAGGCCGATGTGATCCTGGCCGTCGGCACGCGGCTCATGGACTTCACGACGGGATCGTGGAGTGCGTTCAGCCCCGACGCCAAATTCGTCTCGATCAACGCCGCGCGGTGGGATGCCACGAAGCACCGGGCTCTCGCCGTGGTCGGCGATGCGCTGGAAACCATCAACGAGGTCGAGGCCGCGCTCGGTGACTGGAAAGCCGAAAGCGGCTGGACCGAAAAGGGCAAGGTCGAATTTGCCAAATGGAACACCGCGCTCGACGGATTCCAGAAGCCTACGAATGACCCGGTTCCGACCTACGCGCAGGTCGTCGGCGTGGTCAACGCGAAGGCCGGCGAACGGGATCTGCTGATCACCGCGGCGGGCGGGCTTCCCGGGGAAGTCATGAAGAACTGGCGCGTGAAGGAGCCGAACACGTTCGACTGCGAGTTCGGATTTTCCTGCATGGGCTATGAGATCTCGGCCGGATGGGGTGCGGCGATGGCGGATCCGACCCGCACGCCGATCGTGATGATTGGCGACGGCACCTACATGATGATGAATTCCGACGTCTACTCATCGGTTCTCGTCGGCCACAAGATGATCCTGATCGTCTGTGACAATGGCGGCTATGCGGTGATCAACCGGCTGCAGAATGCCAAGGGCGGCGCGTCCTTCAACAACATGATCAAGGATTGCCGGGTCAAGGAGCCGTTTTCGGTCGACTTTGCAAAACACGCCGAGGCCATGGGCGCCCTCACGCGGCGGGTTGAGAGCCTTGCGGATCTCGGCCAGGCTGTGGAGTGGGCCAAAGGGACGGATCGCACCACGGTGATCACCATCGTCTCCGATGGCTACACCTGGACACCCGGCGACGCCTGGTGGGATGTCGGCGTGCCGCAGGTCAGCGAGCGGGCCGAGGTGCGCGAGGCCCATTCGGTTCAAGCCGAAGGCCGCAAACGGCAGCGCATAGGAGTCTAGGTTTTTCGGACGCCCCCCGGGGCGTCCTCTGCCGGAACGATGCCACACTCCCTGAGCATTGTTCCGGCAGTTTTTTTCGCGGCGCCAAAAGTTGGCGGCGGCAGCTGGAATGATGATGGAGATCAAGATGAGAGCCAAGCTTGGCATCGCGCCGATCGCCTGGTGGAACGATGACCTCGCCGAATTGAGCGACGACGTTTCGCTGGAGGAGTGTCTGCGGCAGGCCCGCGAGGCCGGCTTCACCGGCATGGAGACCGGTCGCCGTTTCCCGATGGACGCGGCGGTGCTCGAACCCACTCTGAGGCAGCACGGTATGAGCGTCTGCGGCGGCTGGTTCTCCGGTCTGCTGCTTGACGGCGATATCGAAGCGGAGAAAGACCGCATCGCGCAGCAGATGCAGCTCTTCAAGGCCGTCGATGCCCCCTGCATCGTCTACGGCGAAACGGCAGGCACCATACAGGGTGATCGCTCCGCGCCGCTTTCCACCAAGCGGCGGCTCTCGGAAGACGAGATCAGAATCTATGGTCGCAAGATGACTGCCTTCGCCGAATGGTGTTCGGGCGAGGGCATGCCGATTTCCTACCACCACCACATGGCCGCGCCGATCGAGACCGAGGAAGAGCTCGACTTCCTGATGAAGCATTCCGGCGAGGGTCTGGCCCTGCTCTACGATGCCGGCCACATGGCCTTTGCCGGCGGCGACGTGCTGCGGGTGGTCGACAAGCACCACGCCCGCATTTCGCATGTACACACCAAGGATATCCGCCAGGCAGTCGTAGACGGGCTCGACCGCACCCGGGAAAGTTTTCTCGACGCGGTGGTCAAGGGAGCCTTCACCGTGCCCGGCGACGGCTCGCTCGACTTCGAGGCGATCATCAAGCGCTTGGCGAGCCACGGCTACGAAGGCTGGTTCGTCGTTGAAGCCGAGCAGGATCCCGTCAAAAGCCCGCCGCTCGAAATGGCGAAGATAGGTCACAAGGAATTGCTGCGCGTCATGGCCGCGGCTGGCTACACAGTGGAGGACAAGGCATGAACCGGATGGATGGTAAGATCTGCGTCGTCACCGGATCGACGCAAGGACTGGGCGCGGCTATCGCTCGCCAGCTCGCCCGAGCCGGAGCCGCTGGCCTCGTCACACTTGGTCGTAACGAAACCAAGGGCCGCGCGGTGGCCGCAGACATTTCGCACGCCACGGGCGTGCCCGTGCACTATGTCAACGCCGATCTTGGCAATGTCGAGGATTGCCGCCGCGTGATCGCGGAAGCGGAGCGCGTTTTCGGAAGAATCGACGTGCTGGTCAATGCCGGTGCCCGGACGGACCGAGGCACGATCCTCGACACGTCGCCAGAATTGTTCGACGCCCTGTTCGCCGTGAATGTACGCGGACCTTATTTCCTCATGCAGGAAGCCATCCGGCACATGATCGGCCATGGCATCGAGGGTGCGATCTGCAACATCGGCTCGATTTCGCAGCAGGCCGGCCAGCCGTTCATCAACGTCTACTGCGCCACCAAGGCGGCACTGGCGACACTGACCCGCAACACGGCATTTTCCGTCATGAAGAACCGCATCCGCGTCAACCAGCTGGATATCGGCTGGATGGCGTCCGACCACGAGCGGGAATTGCAGGCGAGCGAGAAGGGCGATCCCGACTGGGAAGCGAAAGCCGTTGCACACCTGCCCTTCGGACGCCTGATCGACCCCCGCGAGGCGGCACGAGCGGTCAACTTTCTCGTTTCGGACGATGCGGGTCTCATGACGGGTGCGGTGGTGGATTACGACCAGACCGTGCTTGGCGCCGCACCCGGTCCCATGGCCGTGCCTGAGAAGGCGATGGCGCTCTGAAGCCATTGGAACCGTCGAAGCGGATACGGAAAAGAAAGCAGCTGCCCTGTGAGGACCCACATCACTCTTCTGGGCGGCTCCGATAACGGATGAACCGGCGGCCCTGCCGCCAGAAGGAGAGCAAGATGCGGACCATTAAGGGGCCAGCTGTGTTTCTGGCTCAATTCGCGGGCGACGAAGCACCGTTCAACAGCATCGAGGGATTGGCCGGCTGGGCCTCGGCCAAGGGCTTCAAGGGCGTGCAGATACCGACCTGGGACAAGCGCGTCATCGATTTGAAGCAAGCGGCTGAAAGCCAGACCTATTGCGATGACTATGCCGGCAAGCTCGCCGAACACGGCCTGGTTGTCACCGAACTGGCGTCGCATCTGCAAGGTCAGCTTGTGGCCCTGCATCCCGCCTACGATCATCCGGCGGATTCCTTCGCCGCACCCGAGGTGCGGGGCAATCCGGCCGCACGGCAGGCGTGGGCAGTCGAGCAGCTTCATCTCGCCGCCAAGGCGTCGAGGCGTTTCGGCATAGACCGCCATGTCACCTTCTCAGGTTCGCTGCTGTGGCCGTTCCTCTATCCCTATCCGCAATGGACGGATGGGCTGATCGACGACGGTTTCGATGAGCAGGCTCGGCGCTGGCGGCCAATCCTTGATGCCTTCGACGAGAGTGGCGTGGACCTGTGCTACGAAATCCATCCTGCCGAAGACCTGCATGACGGGCTGACCTTCGAGATGTTCCTGGAGCGCGTCGGCAACCATCCGCGCTGCAACATCATGTACGACCCCAGCCATCTCGTGCTGCAGGCGATCGATTATCTCGCCTACATCGACCACTATCACGAGCGCATCAAAATGTTCCACGTCAAGGATGCCGAGTTCCGGCCGGACGGCAAGACCGGCGCCTATGGCGGCTTCCAGCCCTGGATCCGGCGTGCCGGCCGCTTCCGCTCCCCAGGCGACGGACAGATTGACTTCAAGGCGATTTTCTCGAAACTCTCCGGCTACGACTTCGACGGCTGGGCGGTGCTCGAGTGGGAATGCTGCCTCAAGAATTCAGAGGACGGCGCGGCTGAGGGAGCCCGCTTCATCGCCGATCACATCATCCGCGTTTCCGAACGCGCCTTCGACGACTTCGTCAAGGCCAGTGCGGACCGCACGATCAACGATGCCATTTTAGGTATCGACAGGGGGGCACGCTCGTGACTGCTGATTTTCGGCGACCGCTTCGGCTTGGCATGGTCGGCGGCGGCGAAGGCGCCTATATCGGCAACATCCACCGCATCTCCGCCCGGTTCGATGGCGCCTTCCAGCTTGTCGCCGGCGCGTTCGACGCGGACGCGGCACGCGGCCACCGCTTCGCGGCCACGCAAGGCATCGATCCCACCCGGTCCTATGACGACTTCAAGGCCATGATCGCCGCGGAGAACAATCGCGAGGACCGTATCGACGTGGTGGCGATCTGCACGCCCAACCACACCCATTTTCCGATCGCCAAGGCTTTTCTCGGGGCCGGCTACGAGGTGATCTGCGAAAAGCCGCTGACCAACACACTCGAAGACGCGATCGCGCTCGAGCAGCTGGTGCGCGAGACCGGACGTTTCATGGGCGTGACCTATACCTATTCGGGCTATCCGATGGTGCATGAGGCGCGCGAGATGGTGGCAGCAGGCAAGCTCGGCGCGATCCGGGTCGTGCAGGTGGAGTATCCCCTGGAATGGATGGCGACGGCCATCGAGGCGGCAGGCAATGTCCAGGCCGCCTGGCGCACCGACCCGAAGCGATCGGGGCGTGGCGGCTCGATCGGCGACATCGGCACGCACGCCTATCATCTGGCTGGCTTCGTGACCGGGCTGAAGCTGGAGGCCCTGACAGCAGACCTCGCTTCCTTCGTCGAGGGACGCGTGCTTGACGACAACGCCCATGTGCTGCTGCGCTACGAAGGTGGCGCGCGAGGGCTGCTTTGGTCGTCACAGGTCGCACTCGGCTGCTCGAACGGGATTCGACTGCGTGTCTTTGGCGAGAAGGGCAGTTTAACCTGGTTCCAGGAGCAACCGAACGAGCTGACGTTCTCACCGCTGTTCAGCCGCACCGAGACTATGAAGCGGGGTGCTGACGATTTGAGCGAGGCAGCGAAAGTGCGAACCCGCACACCACCCGGCCATCCCGAGGGCTATCTGGAGGCCTTCGCCAACCTCTATCGCGGCTTTGCCGAAGCCATCCACGCTCGTCGTGAGGGGCGCAAGGCAACGGCAATAGGGTTGAATGTGCCGACCGCCTATGACGGGCTGAAGGGCGTGGCATTCGTCGATGCAGTGGTCGATAGCGCCGAAGCCGACGGGCAACCCTGGCTCAAACCCTACGCCGTCTGACAGGTCATTGGAGCGGTTTGCCGGACGTGATCGTTGTCCTTGCGGCATTTGGAGACAAGTCTCTTCGCCAGTCGGCTCTCAGAAAATAGGGCAATAGATGTCGATCAGAATAGCAATCATCTGCGCGGGCATCATGGGCGCCGACCATGCCCGGATTGTCGCCGAAGACCTGCCGGCGGCAAGCCTCCAGGTCGTATGCGACGCCTCACCGGAGCGAGCCCTAAAGGTGGCACAGGACTACGGCGCGACCTATGCCGCCACGGACCCGTTGGAAACCATCCGGCGCAGCGACGTTGACGCCGTGGTGATTGCCAGCCCCGACGAGACCCACGCACCGCTGCCGCTCGCCGCGATCGAGGCCGAAAAGCCGGTGCTCTGCGAAAAGCCGTTGTCGCAAAGCTCGAAGGAGTGTCTGGGCGTGATCGAGGCGGAAGTGTCGCGCGGCCGACGGTTCGTCCAGCTTGGTTTCATGCGCCGCTTCGATCCGTCCTATCGCGACATGAAGGCGTCGCTCGACAACGGCTCGCTTGGCCGGGCGATCATGATGCATAACTTCCATCGGAACGTGGAAGCGCCGGCCAACTTCACCGGCCAGATGGCGATCACCAATTCCGCACCGCATGAATTCGACGTCGCACGCTTCGTACTGGGCGCCGATCATACGGCAATCTCGGTTTTCCAGCCGGGGGGTGTCGACGCATCGAAGACTGGCGCGCCGGTCTCATGGTTCTCGAAACAGACAGGGGTCAGCTCGTCAACATCGAGATCAACAACAACGCCGCCTATGGCTATGACGTGCGTGGCGAACTCGTCGGCGAACAGGGATCGATCTTTCTAAATGTGCCTGCCACAACGCGCCAGAACGGCGCTGTCATGGCCTTCGAGCGCTATGCATCGGATTGGCGCCCGCGTTTTGCCGAAGCCTACCGGCTCCAGGACAAGGCCTTCCTTCACTTCGTTCGCACAGGAGAATTCCCGGCGGTCGCCGCAGACGTCTGGGACGGCTACTGCACGGCTCTGGTCGCCGAAGCCGGTGTCAAAGCACTTCACGAGGGTCAGCGTGTCGCCATAGCGAGGGCGGAAAAGCCGTCCCTGTATGACCGGTAGATGATAGCGAGATGAAACTGGGCTTTTGTCTCCGACAGCTTTGGCGGCATGACGTTCGATGCACTTTTCGACCATGCCGCACGCCTTGGCGTCGACTTGCCTTGACCATCGCATGACGGATCGAGCACCTACGCTGAACGCAATACCGGATTTTCATAGCAGCCCAGGTAAGCCGGCGACTACTGCCTTCCAGTTTCCGCCGATCGTTTCAGCGTGATTGGGTCGAACCCAACGCAAATCAGAAATTCTGCTGACCCATGGCCTTTTCGATCAGCTTGTCGATCGATACCGCCAGCACGAGAAGCAGTCCCGTCACGATGAGGCGAACGTAGTTCTCGACGCCCATCAGGTTGAGCCCGTTCTGGACTGTTCCGATAACAAGCGCGCCCAACAGGGCCGCGTGAATGGAGCCGCGGCCGCCGAACAGGCTGACGCCGCCGATGACGGTGGCGGCAATTGATTCCAGCAGCAGCGTGCCGCCCCCTACTCCGCCACCGGAGAAGACGCCAACGCCTAGTGCCCGCGACGCGCCCAGTACGCCAGCCAGCGCAGCGATAGCGCCGGCAATAGCGAAGGCCGCCATCTTGATGCGCGCAACCTTGACGCCGGCCCGTCGCGCAGCCTCGTCATTGTTGCCGACCGCATAAAGATAGAGGCCGAACCGGGTTTCCTTGAGGATATACCCGCCTATCCCGAGCAGGATCGCAAAGATCAAAACCACAACTGGTATGCCCTGATGTGCGTTGAGGATCATCACGACGATGGCGCCAAAAATCGCGGCCGCGCCGAGCGGCAGCACAAAGCGGCTGAACAGGGAAGCTTCCAGACCGGCGCGCTTTCTGCGGGCAATGCCCGACAGGACCAGAGCGGCAAACGCGACGAGCCCAATCGCCAGCGCGCTCCATGACGTGATCCCCGAAATCTTAGTCTCTGCAATCTTGTCGATACCGGTTCCCATCAAACCGTAGCGGGCGGTCGGAGGCAAAAGCACGAGTTGCAAGCCATTGAGAGCCAGTCCGAGCCCCAGCGTCACCACGAAGGACGGTACGCCGACAAACGTGACCCAGCGCGCCGAAAAGCTGCCGATAGCAGCACCCATTACGATTGCGACCGTCACCGCCAGCCAGGGCGAAACGCCGTAGTCGACAACCAGCTTGGCCATCAGGACTGATGTCACGCCGTTGATCGCCGCGACCGACAAGTCGATTTCCTTGACCAGCAGCACGAACATCAGACCGATCGCCATGATGCCCACAACCGTGCTCTGGACGAGCAGGTTCGACAGGTTCTGCGGTGTCAGGAAGACATTGCTCTGGAGCGCGAAGAACACCCACAGCGCCACGAGCCCGATTATGACGGGCAGCGCACGCATGTCGCTGTTGAGCACTTCGCCGAAAGTGCGGCGTTTGACGTCACCGGAAGCGGCGGCCGAGTTTGCCATTTTTGACGTATCCTTCTGATACTTTTCGCCCCAGGGGGCTCAGCCAGCGAGGTTGACTGCCTCGTTGCCACCGACCATCGCGTTGACCACTTGCTCGCCTGTCACTTCACTCGATTTGAAACTCGCGACGTTCGCGCCTAGGCGCATGACCTCGATGCGGTCGGTGGCGTTGACGACGAAATTGTGGATGTCGTGGCTGACCACGACGATGCCGAGCCCATCGTTGGCCAAGGTGCGAACCAGGGCCGAGACCTGCTCGGCGGCGGAGTGGCTGAGTGCGGCTGTCGGCTCATCGAATATGACGACCTTCGGCGTCCACAGGATGGAACGTGCGATGGCAATGTTCTGTCGCTGGCCGCCGGACATTGCTCCGACAGGACGCGTCAGTGACAGCTGGCCAAGTCGCATGCGCGTCAGCACCTCGCGGGCACGAACTTCGCATTCGGCGCGACGGATCCGTCGGCCGAACCACGCCGGACCAGTCAGCTCGCGCCCGAGAAACAGGTTCTGCACGGCGTCCAGATTGTTGCAGAGCGCGAGATCCTGATAGACGGTCTGGATCCCAAGGGCGGTGGCGTCGGCTGGGCTGGCGATCTTGGCCGGTTGGCCCTCGATGCTGTAGTCACCGGAGTCGAAGCCGAACACGCCGGCCATGATCTTGACGAGCGTGGACTTGCCGGCGCCGTTGTCGCCGACAAGCGCCACCACCTCGCCGGCGTGGACGTCCACCGAAGCTCCCTGAAGAGCATGGACCGACCCAAACGATTTACGGATGTTGCGCATCGATATAAGCGGCGTGGATTGGTTCGCCGCATGAAGATCGGCGCCGCCGCGGGTTGCTTCCGCTTTGACCATCAGGCTCCTCCCATCAGGTAGCCGAAGGACAGCGAGCGCCGCTGTCCTTCGGTCGATCTCGCTATTTGTTGTTCTTCTTGCAGACTTCGGTGTCTTCGATGCCCTTGCAGATTTCTGGCCAGGTCCAGACGCCTGCAGTGACGACGTCCGAGAGATTGTCCAGGGTGATGTTCTTCACCGGCAGGAAGACAGCCGGCACATCCATGAACTTGTTGTTCACCTTGCCGTTGATCAGATCCTTTGGCACTCCTTTGCCATCCAGGATCGAAGCCACGACGTCCGCCGCATAGGTCGCCTCGACCTTGAGATCCTTGAGCACGGAGTTGTCCTGCCATCCCTGCGCGACGTACCGCAATGCCTCGACGGTCGCGTCCTGCCCGCCCGTCACCAGCTTATCGCCAGGCTTGGCGCCCTGGCTGATCAGCGCGGCAACCGAACCGCCGGTGGTGCCGTCGTTCATGCCGAGAAAGACATCGACATCACCGCCATTGCGGGTCAGGCAGTCTTCGGCGAAGGATTGAGCCAGCGCCGGATCCCAGTTTTGCGTGTACTGCTCGCAGACGACCTTCACCTTGCCGGAATCGATCAACGGCTCAAGAAATTCGTTCTGGCCCTTTTCATACTGGCCTGTACCGTATTCGCCCTCATTACCCTTCACACGCGCAACCTTGACCGGCGACTTCTTCATTGCGCTGATCAGCTCGGCGGCGCGCTTGCCTTGCGCTTGTCCAACTGACAGCGAGTCGAAGACGACGTGCGCTTCGGCCTTGCCGCCGACCGCATCGTGATCATAAAGGACCACCGGCACCTTTGCATCGGCTGCCGCCTTGAGACTGCCAGCGGCAAGGTTTGCGTCCGTCGCCGCAAGCACGATCACGCTGGCACCCTGGGTGATGGCGTCTTCGACCAGCCGCTGCTGCCGCGCCGGATCCCCTTCGCCATTCTGCACCGTCACCTGAGCGTTCGGCGCCTTCTCCTTCATCGCCGCGACAAAGAACGGCGCGTCCCGGCTTGTGAAGCGAATTGTCGTGGTATTCGGCAGCAGAAAGAACACTTTCTTGGCATCTTGAGCATGTGCCGTCGCCAAGGCGCCGGCCATAGCGGTTGCCGTCAGAAATGCAGTCAGAAGTCGCTTCATTGTTTCCTCCCAAGGAACATTGAGTTCGTCTCCTCCTTCATGACGGCGCGGGACAACTCCCGATCCGGATTGAGGACGAGCTGCAACGAAAATTGCAAAATATAAATATTCGGCAATGAATGATGTGTCAACGATGCGACAATGAAATCTTTGCATCGTGCGGAGTGCGCAATTTCTATTGCGAATCGCAGACTCGAGTGCACCTGCTGCGCTTGCTTCGCAACCGGAATGCCAAGGACGCGGAACGCCTGGGTTGTTGTCGGGGAACCGCTACTGCCCGGTGACGGTGGGTATGCGCGGACTGACAGCGTTGTTCTGCAGTCGCGCCGCGAGCGCAACTGTCAGCGCCTGGGCGAGGCACATTGGGGCGGCAAGCGATCGGGAAAATGTATATTCATGCTCCGGTACGGCGAAGAGGACACTGGCGTTCTTGGCCAGCGGGGACAGCGTGCTGTCGGAAATGGCGATGATCGGAACTTCGCTGCGCGCGGCTTCCTCCACGACGTTGACGACTTCATTGGCGTAGAAGCGAAAGGACACGGCAAACAAGACATCGGTCTTGCGGATCATGCGCGCCATATGCGTGGCAAGTCCGCCGCCCGGATCAAGCAGCACGCAACGTTTGCCCAACATCGTCAGGATATAACGGAGAAGTTCGACCACAGGCGTCGACCTCAGCTGCCCGATCAGGTAGATCGCGTCGGCCTTTTCGAGAAGGGTCACAGCCTTGGCCAGGTCCTCGGGCGGTATTTGCGTCAGCATGTCCTGCAGCGAGGCGATGTCGCGGACCACGAGGTCGCGCATGAATCCGACTTCGCTGCGATCTGTTCGCGCTCCCAATTCGCCTTCCAGCGCCTTGATACGGGCCTCGAAGCCGGGCGCGGCGGTCGACAGACGCTTCTGAAAAAGGGACTGGAGCTCCTTGAAGCCTTCATAGCCGAGCGCCTGCGCAAAGCGCACGAAGCTCGAGGCATGCACTCCGCTGCTATCCCCAATCGCATTCACCGACCTGACAGCGACGTCGTTGGGATTCTGGGTGAGATAGAGCGCGATCTTCTGGTAGGATTTGCTCATTTCGTCGTAGCGGTCGTGGATGAGCCGGATGAGCTCTTCATAGTCACGCGGCGCTTCAGCGGTCGGTTTCATGTTGCACTCTTTCGCAATATTCATTGCACAATGACGCGTCTGCGTCGATTCTGCTAGTGAAATCAGGTGCAACATTGTTTAAGCAAAAGCGCGTGCAGCTCAGATGGAAATTGGCAGGTCACACCTAGCTCGACGCCCTATGGCGGCGATCAAGCCCGAGCCGCATCATGACCTAGATGCCGAAATCGGGAGGACGTGCAAGGCAGTGCCTTGCTACCGCCTTGAGGGTCGACTGGCCTTCACCCCAACGCTGTTGCGGGTCGCCCCATCTGATTCACTGTCGGTAATCAGCGAAAGGTAGCGCTGAAGAGCCTTCGAGAACTTGGCATTCCAGATCTCATGCGCAGTATGCAGATCTCCGTCCCGTAAGCTTTCGAATAGCTTGACAACATACTTCTCGGCATCGCCCCTTCGGTCAGTATAAACGACCCCGAGTTGATGGTTGAAGCGCCTCACGTCTGCGGTCAGCTCAGAAAAGTAGCGAATGGTCCGCTGTAATCCCGTTGCATCAATGATCGCCTGCTGGAACTCAAGATCGTTGCGAACGGTCTCGACCTGGCTATCGAGGTTAGCGAACTTGACGGCATTCTCAGCCAATTTTTCGAGGCGCTTGAGGTCAACCGAAGCCAGGCGACCTGGCTCGGCGAGCAGATGGTCTAGGGCAATTTTTCCCAGAGCCATCCGGATATTGTAAACTTCGATGACGCTGTCTGCGTCCACCGCCCTGACAGATGCTCCCTTGTTCCGCTTGATCTCGACGAACCCCTCGCGAGCAAGCAGGCGCAATGCTTCCCGGATCGGATGCCGGGAGACGTTCAACATGTCGGTAAGCTGTTGCTCGACGAGACGGTCGCCGGGCTTGAAGTGCCCAGCAATGATCGCGTTCCGGATTTGCTCCGCAGCGAACTGCGTGCTTTCCATCTGCGTCATGGGAGCCAGAATGGCGCCTATTTGATTTGCGTGTCGCATCAAGATCCTCATAAGCCGACCGCAGGAGATCGGCTGCACAGGCATTCGGAATGTAGACTATATACGAATGCGATAATCTAATGAGAAGCCTGCCACTAAGCTATCCTTACGGAATAAGTGGAAAACATTCTGTCTCGCCTGGCTTGCCGTTAGAGCGAGACCGACAGGTTCTTCGCCGGAAGGGCGCCTGCACCACGATACGCAGTGAGCTCTATTTCGAAGAGATACTCAGGTCCGCCCAACGGACCACAGCTGACGCAGCTTGCCGGAGAGATGTCCCGGAACTTTTCGCCCATATAGGCCATGACTTCCGGGACGTCTTCCTGGCGCGGAATGAAGATGCGTCGCCGCACAACATCCGCAAGGCTGCTGCCGACCGCCGCAAGCGCGCCTTCGACGTTCTTCATCGCTTGCCTTGCCTGCTCGACGGCCGTCTCAGGCATCACACGGGTCTTGTAGTCGCGTCCTGCGGTCAGGGACATGAAGATCCAGTTGTCGAGGGCGACGATCCGCGAATAGCCTTCCTTCTCTTCCAGGATGCTGCCGGACTTTAGCTTCACGAGTTCCATGGCGTTCTCCATTGCTGATCAGATCGAGATGCCGCCGTCGATCGCCACCGTCTGACCGGTGATCAGCGCGCCGGCGAAACCGAGGAACACGATAAGCTCCGCGACATCCGCCGTGGTGCAGACTTTCTTCAGAGGTGTGCTGGCGAGGGTGCTCTGGCGACGCTCCTCCGACCATTCAATCGCCCACGAACTTTCGACGACGCCGGGCGCCACCGCGTTGACGCGCACATCGGGCGCGAGCGCACGCGCCAGGTTCTTCGTCAGGTTGATGACGGCGGCCTTGGAGCCGCTATAGGCGATGGTGCTGGCCACGGCGCCGAAGCCGGCGATCGAAGCGGTGTTCACGATCGAACCTTTGGCCAGCTTGAGAGCAGGCGCCGCGGCCTTCGAGCACCTGAAAACGCTCATAAGGTTGACGTTCAGCAGATTTGCCCAAAGCTCCTCGGTTATGCTGTCCAGGTCGTTGATCGGCACCGGGACCTTCACGCCAGGTATTCCCGCGTTGTTGACAAGCAGATCGAGACGGCCGAGCTTCGCCACCGCCTCGAGCACCATTGCCTTGGCCTGCCCGGCGTCGCCGACATCGCCTGGAGCACCGATGACGTCGAGCCCCTCCTTTTGGAGCTCAACGAGAGCAGCCTCGCCCCGCTGGTCCGCCAGCAGATAGTTGATTGCGACCTTGGCGCCTGCCTTGGCTATCATGCGCGCGGTTTCGAGGCCGATGCCCGACGCGCCCCCGGTGACGAGCGCCGCCTTTCCCGTGAGATTGAACGAGATCATGAGTTACCCTCCGATGCTGCGTTTGGATGGAATTCGCTAGGCGACTGAGCTTCTGACGATTTCAAGGGGCTTGCGATTCTCGCGCCGCAGGAACTTCTGTGTCTGTTCTTTGCGGGGATTGTCGATCACCTCTTCGGCCGTGCCGATTTCGCAGACTTCGCCCTGGCAGAGAAAGGCCACGCGGTCCGCCGATTCCCGAGCGAAATTGATATCGTGCGTGACAACCACCATCGTCATGCCTTCGCTCTTTAGGAGACGCATGGTCTCAAGCACTTCGCCGACAAGTTCGGGGTCGAGCGCGGAGGTGACCTCGTCGAAGAGCATATAGCTCGGCTCCATCGCAAGCGCTCGGGCGATGGCGAGACGCTGCTGCTGGCCGCCTGAGAGCTGAGACGGCAAGCTGTCGCCCTTGTCGCCGAGCCCCACATGCTCGAGGTGCTTCTGCGCAAGTGCGCGCGCCACCGCGCGGCTTCGCTTTGTGACCACCCGGGGTGCCAGCGCGACATTTTCCAGCGCCGTGAGGTGCGGGAAAGCGTTGTACTGCTGGAAGACGATGCCCAGCTTGCTGCGCAGCTTGTTGATATCCGTCTTCGGATCGTGGACGCTGATGCCGTCGACGAGAATCTCGCCACCCTGGATCGGTTCGAGCCCGTTGATGCATTGCAGGAGCGTTGATTTTCCCGACCCGCTCGCGCCGATGAGGCACACGAGTTCGCCCTTTTCGACCGTGAGATCGATGCCCTTGAGCACGATCACCGATCCGAAGGCCTTCTGGACGTTGCTGATGCGGATCATACGCGGACCTTTCTTTCGAGGTGCCGGCTGTACCGGGAAACAGGATAGCAGATAAGGAAATAGAAAAGCCCCGCACCCATCAGCAGCAGCCAGGTCTCATGTGTCCTGGTGATGAGTATCTGCGTGGAACGCATATATTCGATGTAGCCGACCACGCCTGCGAGAGCGCTGTCCTTGATCAGGCTGAGGACGAGCCCGATCCACGGAGCCAATCCCGTCCTGAATGCCAGGGGCATGGATATGTACAAGAGCTCCTGGTAGCCGTTCATGCCGAGCGAGCGAGCGCTCTTGCGGTATTGAACCGGGACTGAGAGGAGGCTCGCCCGGACCACCTCGGCAGTTACCGCCGACATCCAGGCACCAAGCGCGACGGTACCGAACCAAAAGGGTGAAGTGCCGAAGCCCAGGATCGATAGGAGGCTGTTGGCGAGTATCAGCTGGATGATCATCGGCACGCTGCGCAGGATGTCGATGAAGGGGGCCGTGGCGATCCTCACGGTCATTGACACGGTGCGCAACCAGCCAAGGACGATCCCGGCAAGGGTGCCGACAAGGGTTGCTGCGGCGGCCAGCCTGACAGTGTTGAGCAGACCCTGAGCCAGGAAATAAGCATCCGACCAGGCGAGGCCTTGGTTTGCGAACTGAAACTGCACGCCTAGCTCCTGTATATGAGGCGGAAGGCCAGGTGGGACGAGAACTGCAGCCCTTTGGCGATGAGGTAATAGATCAGCGCCGTGACCAGAAAGAACTCGAATGTCCGGAAGGATGCGGACTGCGCGTACTGCGTGGCGCCCGAGAGCTCCTGCAGTCCGACCAGCATGCCAAGCGAGGTGTTCAGCATTCCCCAGATGCCTTGTGTGACATAGGCAAGGAAGATCACCTTGAACATCTGCGGAAAGATCACATGAATGAAGCTCTGCGGGCTGGTCATGCCGAGTGAGCGCGAAGCCGACAGCTGCTGTCGCGGGATGGCGTTGAGGCCACCCCTGAAAATTTCTGTCATGTATCCGGCGTTGTTGAAGGAGACGGAGATGAGGACGGCGGCGTAGCTGGGGATGTTGATGTGGAAGGCGCCCAGCCCGAAATAGAAGAGATAGAGCTGAAAGACAGCAGGCGTGTTGCGCGACAGCTCCACCCACCAGGTCGAAAACCGGTAGGCCCATCCCTCGCCCTGCTGGCGCGCGACAGCCATGGGCATCGCAATGAGCGTGCCGACAATGAAGGCCAGAATGGTGATCTGGATCGTCACCCAGGCTCCGGCCAGCAGCAGGGGCAGTGAATCCCAGACTATGGACCAGTAGAACTGATAGCCGTTCATGCCAAACATCCCATGCTCATGCCGGCAGGTTTTCCTGCCGGCATGAGCCCTATGGTTAGAAGTTAATGCCTTCAGCTGTCAGCGGCGGCAGCGGGCCATTGCCGTAGTACTTGTGGTACACCTCGGCCCAACGCCCATTCGAAACCTGAGTGAACACGAAAACGCGCGCCCAGTTGAGGAACTGCTGGTCGTCACGTTTGACGGCAATCGACCCGAAGTCGGCGAGAGGGGCAAGTCCGGCCATCACGAACTCCGGAAACTGACCACTTTGCGATAGCGAGTTGAAGACGGCGACATTAATCACGATGGCGTCGATCTTGCCCTGCTGCAGAGCCAGGAAGGTTTCCGCATCGCTCGCAAAGCCGGTGTAGGTCGCACCCGTACCCTCCCAGCCCTTGCCCAGCTCATCCTTGAAGAGTTGCTCAGGCGTGGTGCCAACGACACCACCAAGCTTCTTGGATGCCAGTTCGGAGTATTTGGCGATGCCGGTGTCCTTGCGGGTCACGACTGCCATGACGTTGTTGGTGTATGGCTGGGTGAACGCCACGGTCAGCGCACGTGCCGGGGTCGGCGTAGTCGAGGCGATAAGGACGTCGATGCGGTTCGAAACCAGCGCCGGGATACGATCCGGCGAAGGCGTCTCGATGATTTCCGGCTCTGCGCCAAGCGCCTTTGCCATGTCCTTGCAGTACGTCACGTCATATCCGTCGGGCTCGTTGTTCGAGTCGCGGAAGCCGGCAGGCGGACTGTCCAGCATGATGCCACAACGCAGCTTTTTGTTCTTGATGATCGTGTCGAGGGCCGAGTCGGCATGCGCCTGAGCGGCAAGCGTGAAAGTAGCGACCGCTGTCGCCAGCAGAGCCTTTACAATCGTTTTCATTTCATTCCCCTTTCTTGTATTGCACACTAGTTTTTTGTTGGCTGAGCATTTGTGAGGCCGCTCAACTCGCCTTTCTCGCCAGCCCGGGTGACACGCCGAGAGCTTCGATAGGTCCCACTTCCTTCTCGATCAGCGGCACGACTTCGTTCTTGAATCGAACGAGCGAGCGATGCGCCAACTCGATTGGCATGCAGCCGAAGGAGAAGTTGCAGGTGTAGTTGCTTGGATTGAGACGTTTGATGTCCGCGACCATCTTCTCGGCAACGGCATGCGCATCGCCTACCACCATGTTGTCCGCATATTGGTCGAGCGTGTACTCGCCTTCGTACGCCTGGTTGCTGATGTAGCTGTTGTCGTCCAGCGGCGGTGAAGCCTGGCGAAGATAATGTGCCATACGCCCCACGTACCGGGCCCGCTCCGCCACGACCAATGCCTCGCTGCGGCTGTCGGTTATGGCCAGGTACTGCATGATCGCCAAGGGCTTGGTCGAAGGCTGCTCGCCGATGGACGTCCAGGCGTCGTTGAGCCCGTTGACCATCTTGTAGAGCACGGGCGATCCGAGCGTGCTGGCTGCAAGGAACGGAACCGCCTTCCACTTCTTGAAGCGCTCGAGGAGCTTGGGGTGGGAGGAGGTCACAAAAATCGGCGGAAGGGGCTTCTGCTGGGTGCTGATCGCGAAATGGGTCTTGGGGAGGGAAATGTACTTTCCCTTGTACTCTACCTCGCCATCGACAAGCGCCTTTTCGATGACGTCCCAATACTCGAGGAAAACGTCGACCCGATCGTCCAGCACGATGTTGTAGCGGTCGAACTCATAGCGCTGATAGCCGGTACCCATGCCGATGATGAGGCGGCCTTCGGTCTGTGTGTCGGCGACAGCGATCTCCTGGGCCACACGGAGCGGGTTATAAAGCGGCAGCACGATTACGCCCGGGCCAAGCTTGATCCGCTTGGTCCACCCCGCCGCGTAGGAACACATCATCAGCGGCGACGGCGAACTCGAATAGTTGGCGAAATGGTGTTCGGCGAACCACGCGACATCGAAGCCGAGCTCATCAGCGGTCTCCACCATCTTGCGGGTATCGCGCATCACGCCCTGGGCACCGTCGGGATGATCGCGAAGCGTCATCAGGTTAAAAAGGCCAAGCTGCATTCATTTGCTCCTAAGATCCCTCGGCGACGGCTGTCGACGCTGGCAAACAGTCCTATCCAGCCTTCTGCAGGACCATGGGTGAAGTCAGCGCGTAGGCGCCGTTCTGGTAGATCAGGGGGTCGACATCGGAGGCAAATGCCACCCCTGCGACCCGTCCGATGATGATGTCGTGCGTGGCATAGGAGATCGCCTGATCCATTTCGCAGAACAGGTTCGCCTGGGCGCTTGCCAGGTACGGTATGCCGTCCTTTTCGGTCCACTCGCCAATGTCGAAACGCCTCTCGGCTGGCCGTCCGCCACTGAAAGAGTTGGATATGTCGGCCTGCGAGGCCCGAAGCACGTTGATGCAGTATTGCCCCTCTTCCTTGAGCGGCACGTTGATCGACGAGTTGCGGTTGACGCAGGCAAGGATCGAAATGGGAGCGAAGCTGAGCGGCGTGACCGACGTGACGGTGATGCCATATCGGCGCCCATCGTGCCTGCACGAGATCACGCAGACCGTGGACGCCACGCGCCGCATCGATTGCCGGAAATGCTCGGTACTCAGGTCCTGCGAGAGCATTATTTGCTTCCTTGTTCCCAGCTTCAGAATTGCAGATTATCTACAATACGTCAACGTATTTTTGGACCACCCCGCTCCAGACGAAACTGCCTTGTTTAGTGGTGGTCGTGCGCTCCGTCAGGGCCCGGAAGCGGGAATTGCCTGGCCAGATCCGCGACTTGCTCCGCAGAAAGATATCGCGGGTTGAGACCGCGAAGCAGAAGGTACAGCTTCGCCGTTTCCTCGAGTTCCTCGATCGCGAACACAGCGCCCTCGAGATCCTTGCCGGCCACGACCGGCCCATGGTTTGCCAGCAGGACCGACGTATAATTGCCGGCCAATCCCTTGATCGCCTCGGCGACCGCCGGATCGCCCGGCCTGAAATACGGCACCAGCGCAGTTCGGCCAGCGCGCATGAGATAGTACGGCGTCATCGGCGGCAGCACCGACTTCGGATCGATTTCGGGAAGCATCGTGACGGCGACCGAATGCGTCGAATGCAGATGCACGACAGCCCGAGATCCTTTGACTGTGTCGTAGAGCGCGGAATGCAGGGGGATCTCCTTCGTCGGCTTATCGCCCGAGACCAGATTGCCCTTTGCGTCAATGCGGGAAATGGACGCCGGATCCAGAAATCCGAGCGACGCGTTTGTCGGGGTCACAAGCCATCCGCCTTCGTCGAGCTGAACAGAGATGTTTCCCGAGGAACCGGGGGTGAGTCCGCGATCGAACAGCGACCTGCCGAAGCGGACAATCTGTTCACGGAGCTTCGTCTCTCGCATCCATATCACCCGAGATTCTAGGCGCATGGCTCCGAAGCCAAACGCACTGAGCCCACCACGGACGCCAACCTGAAAATCTCAAAAAGTGCGGCGACGGCCCGTTGCAGATTGTAGATAATCTGCATTATGATTGGATTGAAAGCAAGAGGTTGGATACGCATGTCTGCTGACAAAAGCGCGGGAAAATCAAACGTCGCCGTCATCGGGTTGGGATCGATGGGGTTTGGTATGGCGAGTTCGCTTGTGCGATGCGGACACGCGGTCGTGGGCTACGATCCCTCCGCGACGGCTACGGAAAGGCTGGTTGCAACCGGCGCGCGGATAGCGGTATCACCGAGTGAAGCTGTTGCCAATGCGAGCGTCGTCCTCTGCGTCGTCGTGAACAGCGCGCAGACCGACGCGGTGCTTTTCGGCGATGGCGGCATTGGCCCCGCAATGGCGCCGGGGTCGGTGTTCATTTCGTCGGCGACCATGGCGCCATCGGAGGCGAGACGCCTGTCCACGCGCCTCGCGGAGCGCGACATCCTCTATCTCGATGCCCCGATCTCGGGCGGCGCAGAAAAAGCTGCGAGCGGCGCCCTGACGATCATGGCGTCGGGTAGCCCGAATGCCTTCGCACGGGCGCGGCATGTCCTGGATGCGGTCGCGGCGAAGGTTTATCACCTGGGCCACGAACCTGGCATCGGCGCTTCGGTGAAGATGATCAACCAGCATCTGGCAGGCATCCATAATATCGGCCTTTCGACGCTGAGCTATCTACTCGAGGGCGAGATGGTTCATCGCGACAGCGCCGGCAATGTCGAGACAATCCGGCCCGGCGACGTGAACTGGATGACGGCGGGCAGGGGCATCGTCCATTCGGAGCGTTCGCCTGCGAAATTCAGTTGAAGAGCATTTTTCATTGTCGTTTCACGTCCCCATGGCCACCGTTTCGGAAATGAACCAGGAGATGGATCGCCAAGGCCGCGGCGGCTTCGGCCCGTCAACCATCGAAAGCCGCTATATTCTCGAGGACGTTCCGTTCGGGCTGCTGCCGACCGTTTTGTTGGGGAAGATCAGCGGAAATTCAGCGATTCTCCATGAATCTGGAATTGCCATATTCTCGGCGGCTTACGGTCGCGATCTTAAGGGAGATAATGATATTCTTCCCGCGCTGGGCTTCGAGGGAATGGCAAAAGCGGACCTCGAAAACCTTTGCCGTAAGGGATTTTAACAAGTTTCCACAGTGGACTGGGACATAGGCCAAGTGCCCGAAAAACCACCGGGGCTGGTTGCCGGCGAGCACGACATGCAGGTTCCTCGGCGAGCGCCGGGAGATGTCTCCAGGAACTCAGCACGAGATCAAATGGTCCCGCCCGGCGGTGTGAGTGGGTCTGTAGCAGGGTCCGTCATCGAAACCCAGTGCGGCATGGTTCCATCAGTTGCCAGATGCCTGAACATTGCATCAACTGCGCAGGCGCTTCGCGCCTCCATCAAGCCACCAGATCAATACCGGCCATGCAGGCGCCGACAGTCCGGAACAACGAGTGTCGTAGCCCGTTCAGGATAAGTGGTTCGTCCACAATCAGCTACGCGAGATAGACATGTTCCGATTTCTAGCGTTGGCAGGGACCATCTTGGGTCTGACGATGTCGCCGGCGCAGGCCGCCAGTGATGCGGATCAGGCTGTCGAACAATTTCACCGTACCTGTCTGGCCGAGGGTCCCAATTTCGAGCGCATGATAGAGACCGCGCACGAGCGCAGGTGGACACTTATTGCCGAAGCAGGCTTCGCCGAACTCGCGCCAATCGCTAATCCAACCTCAGTGGAGGCATGGCTGGTGGCCGAAGCGGAGGAAGGATTGCCAGCAGGAACCATCATCGGCACCACCAAGGCAACGATGAGCGGCAAACCGGTGCAGACGTGTACGCTGGCATTTCCCGATATCGATCAAGAGGCATTTCGGAAGAGTTTCTTCACCCGTACGGATGCCGAGAAGATTGCCGAAGATCGCGATACGGAGGAGTTCTCGCGTCTCTACATCTTCGTTGCCGGCGGACGTAAGCAATTTGTCCGGCTGGTGGTCGTGCCTTCAACGCCACCAGGAAACCCGCGCGTCGTTGCCAGTTCGATCATGGCCGACTGACATGTCATTCCTCCCGCCCCCGTGCTCCTCTGGAGGGCGAACACTGCGAAATGTCGCGAGCAGCAGAAGGTCGTAGATAATTTTCAGCCCACCGGCGATGATCAGGGGCCAGCCGAAGCTGGAGACGGCAAGGAGAGCCCCTGCGAGGACTGGACTGGCGGCCGCCGCGAGGCTGCGCGGGACGGCGGTGATGCTCGCCGCGGCAGCCCGCTCTTCGGGCGTCACCACGGCCATGACGTACGATGTGCGAGTCGGCACGTCCATCTGCGACAGCGCGCTTCTAATCAGCAGAAGAGCGATAGCCGGAGCGACGCTCGGCATGAACGGGATGAGCACCAGACAGAGGCTCGACGGAAGGTGCGTAAACACCATGGTGTTTACGAGTCCGATCTGCTGGGAAATTCGCACAGCGACCAAATAGGACGCAGCCGAAAGGACACCCGTCCAGAAAAAGATTGCGCCGGTCGCGGCGAGCGACAGGCCGAACCGTTGAAAGAGCCAAAGGGCCAACAACGACTGGACGACGAAGCCGCCTGCGAAAGCATCGAGGCTGAAGAGTGCGGCGAGCGTTAGAACGATGGAGCGAGACCTGCGCAATGGCTGTGCCGACACTCTGTTTGCGTCAGGCGCGTCACTCGGCAGCCGCCGATAGAGGAGCACCGCCGCCAACCCAAGCGAGGCATAAAATAGAAAAGCTGCCTGGAGGGCCTGTTTCATTTCCAGGCCGATGGCGTCGCGGAGAAAGTCGGGCGCTCCTGCGGCCAGCGCTCCGACGGCGCCGGCGAGAGAGCCGATGAGGCTGTAGCGCGCAAAGAGCGCCGTGCGGTCGCGGTCGGTGACGCTCTGCGCAAGCTGCGCATGTTCGAGCGGTAGAAACACGCTGACGTCCCCTGAAGATGGGTTCAGCGTGCCGACGAACGCGATGAGAAGCAGCGGCCAGAAATCGTGAACCACAGCGAAGACGATCCCCGTGGCTATCATCAGGACGGCCGCTGCGGTCAGCAGCGCGCGACGGGAGAAGCGATGCGCGACGATCCCAACAGCCAGGGTGAGAGCGGCTGAACCCGCGAGCGTCGCCGTCGACAGGGTTCCGATCTCGAAGGCGTCGAAGCCGAGCGTGGCCAAATAGGCGGGAAGCAGGATGCTGACCAGACCGTCACCGAACGCCCGGAGTCCCCTGGATGTCAGCAGGTTCGCGGCCGTCGGCTCAGCACCCGCAGGAAGGAGCCTGAACCGTTGCTTCGAAATAGCTTTGCGCAAGCCATGTGCCAGCCACTGTAACGTCAACGATGCCTCCACCTCCTCACCCCACGGGTCAGGGCGCTGGCTGCACGGGGTTAGATCGCTCCCGTCGCCATCCCGTAGAGCAGCCCGAGGATCGAACAGCCGGCGAGCACCGGGAGCATGCCGATCTTGAAACGGAACACCGCCAGCAGCGCACTCAATGTCAGGACGAGCGACGGGATATTGACGGAGCTGAATGCGGGCACATCGACCGTCATGCCGAACCCTTTGACCTCGCGCAGTGCTCCAAACAGAACGTGAAGGGCGAACCACACCGCCAGGTTCAGGATCACGCCCACCACGGCCGCCGTGATGGTCGCCAGCGCGGCGGACAAGGCCTTGTTGCTGCGCAGCGTTTCCACGAACGGCGCACCGACAAATATCCAGAGGAAGCAAGGTGTGAAGGTGACCCAGGTGGTGAGCAGGCCGCCCAACGTTCCAGCGAGCAGCGGATTAAGCGATCCCGGCGCTCGATACGCGCCCATGAAGCCAACGAACTGGGTTACCATGATCAAGGGGCCAGGCGTCGTCTCCGCCATGCCAAGGCCGTCCAGCATCTCGCCTGGCTTCAGCCAGCCATATGTATCGACAGCCTGCTGCGCCACGTAAGCGAGGACGGCGTAGGCGCCTCCGAAGGTCACGACCGCCATCTTCGAGAAAAACACCGCGATATCGGCGAAGACATTGCCGGACCCAAACAGCACGAAAAGGCCGAGGACAGGTGCCAGCCATAGCACCAGAAACACACCGCCGATCTTCAACGACCAGCTGACCGGCGGGCGAGCATGAGCAGGAATGCCTTCGCCGAGCGCCGATTCCGCATCGGCGACCTGCTTGCCGCCGACCTTGCCATGGCCGTTGCCCGCCATGAAAGGTGCCAGCCCGGCCCGCCCGCCGACATACCCGATCACTGCAGCCGTCAGGACAATGAGCGGGAACGGGACATGGAAGAGGAAAAGCCCAATGAAAGCGGCGGCAGCGACCGCTACCATGACGTTGTTCTTGAGCGCCCGCTTGCCGACGCGGATAACCGCCTCGAGCACGATGGCGAGGACGGCGGCCTTCAGGCCGAAGAAAAGCGCCTGCACCGCGCCAACATTGCCGAAGATCGCATAGATCCAGCTCAGCGCCATGATGGCGATCACGCCCGGCAATACGAACAGCGTGCCGGCCACGAGCCCGCCTCGGGTTTTATGCAGGAGCCACCCGATGTAGACGGCGAGCTGCTGGGCCTCCGGTCCTGGCAACAGCATGCAGTAGTTCAGCGCATGCAGGAACCGCGTCTCGCCGATCCAGCGCTTCTCCTCAACGAGGATGCGATGCATTACCGCGATCTGGCCGGCCGGGCCACCAAAACTCAACGCCGCCACACGCGCCCAGACCCGCACTGCTTCGCCGAAGGGGATGCCATGCGAAGGGTCATCGCCGAGCGCATTCGGATGGACGGCACGAACGCTGGTCATTGGTTCCCCTTCACCCGCGCTTCTGGCGGAAATATCGATAGAGGTTGTCGAATACCGAAGCACCCTCGGCGATCCGTTGCTCGTCTTCCGCATTGGCCATGGCGATCCCAGCGATCAGGCTGGCGATGCCGGTGGTTTCCTCGCGACTGAACTTGCCGTCCTTGAGGTCGATGTCATGGACAATCTCGGCGATGGCCTGCAGCGCCGGGTCGACTAAGCCACTACGATTGAGCAGTACCTCGAAGCTGCAGCGGTCCCCTTCATGGGTGATTTCGCCTTCGAACATGTCGAAGCGCAATTCGCCTCCTTTGGCACGTGTCCCTTGCCCGCCACGAAGCGGATCGTTGCATCGGCATCGATGAAGCGATGGATCAGCCAGCTGCAGGCGATGCGGTCGACATGCACGTCCAGCCGCGTGACCCAGGTCCGGCCCTTGACCTCACCCAGCTCGGCCGTCTTCTTCGGTTCCTTGGTCATGGCCTTGTCCTCTATAAGCTGAGCCTCGAGCTCGGCGATCAGTCCCTCGGCGGCGAGCCGCCCGCTGGCGCCGAAGAAGTCGATCGCCACGACTTCGGCAAGCCGCTTGCGCATTCGACCGAGTTGCGCGCGGGCATACGCGCGCCGATCCTCGGTCTTGTCGGAGTCGATAGCCGCCGTTAGATCGCGCGCTGCCTTGGCGATCTCTGCATAGTCGATGTCCCGCGCGGCATCGAACAGCGCCCGAACCTGTGCGTCCGTCAGGCCGTCGATCAGACGCGCCTCACACACCATCGCCTCACCGCCACCGTCGATAATTTCCTTCAGGAGCCATTCGAAATCCTCCTGCGTTTCTGCATCGGCGGGCAGCGCATAGACTGTGCTTTTGACCGCAACTGCGCCGATACCCTGCAGCCGCCGCCAGATCTTTACCCGGAAACAGGCTGGTTTGGTCGGCAGCTGATGGATCAAGAGCAGCCAGCGCTGCTCGGTCCCAAGTTCCCCTTCGCTCATCAGCACACCGTATCACCGAGAAAGGCAAATGCAACACTTGTATCATATTATATTCAGGCGTAGCGTTGACGTCTCGCAGACTGTCTCGCTGATGCCTGACAGGAGGTGCCGAAATGACAGCCTCGGGTGGGGCTAGCCAGTCAGGATCATCCGCGACTCGGGCCGTCGGACGCACCGCAGCTACGCTCATGACTGCCGGCATGATCATCGGAACGGGTATTTTCGGTGCCCTTGGTGCGACCGCCGAGCGGGCCGGTCCCGCCCTTCTGCTGGCAATGATCCCAGGTGGGCTGGCTGCTTCGTACTGCTCTTTTTCATACCACCCCTGCACCTTTAATGGTGACGCTGGCGTTGGCGTTCGGCACTCGATTCATTGTGTGGCGCCAACGGAAATCTGGTTCGGTTAGTGCTCGATGAAACGAGGAGGTCTAAGATGCTCGATACCCAAGCTATTGAATCCCTTACCGGACTGAAGGGACAGACCACGGGTGACGTGCTCAAGTTATCGGTCCCGCGCAGTGAAGTGAGAATGACCCTGGACGGCTTTGAGATCATTCCGTTTATGGGCCTCACCTCCTGGGTTAGTTTTAAACAGGGGGCACATCATGCCACGTTGATGGGCGACATCGTCGTGCTCGAAGATGAAATCGAGGACGCGATGGCCGCAGCGATCCAGGCGAACCTTTACGTAACAGCCCTACACAATCATTTCGTCCGCGAGCAGCCGCGCGTGATGTTTATGCATGTCGAGGGTACGGCTGATGAAACTGCGTTGGCGACAGGAGCGCATAGGATTTTTGAAGCGATAAAGATCGTGCGCCAGAAGCATCCTGTCGAACCCGCCATCAAGAAAGTGAATAGTAGCTTGGACGCGCCGCCGCTTGAGGCGATTGTCGAGCACAAGGGCGAGAGCAAGGACGGCGTGCTCAAGTTTGTCCTGGGGCGCCCATCCGTGCCCGTCGTCTGCACACGCTGTGGCGAGCTCAATATTGATGCCGCAATGGGCTATAACACATGGGCAGGCTTCCAGGGCACGGACGAGCGCGCCGCGGTCTGCGGCGACTTTGCGATGCTCGAAAATGAAGTCTCTTCGGTCATCCGTGAACTGCAAGCTGGAGCGATTGGAGTAATGGCGGTGCACAATCACATGTTCTTTGAAGACCCGCGGATCATCTTCTTGCACTACTGGGGCATCGGCAATGCTCAGGCGTTGGCACAGAGCTTGAGGCGGGCACTCAACACGCAGCAATAGCCGGTCGCAGTCGCCACAGGAGTCATGCGACCGCCGCGCGCTCGCGATATAATGGCAGCGGAAATGTGTCGAAAGCCAAGAACTTCGGCGCAGCGCGCTCGGGTTGGCGGCGCGACGGCGGTGGGAAGGTCGGCCTGGGTGGCGGTTCCGTCGAAGTTGCCATATTCGTCGATGCTGGCAGGGCCGAACGGCACATCTCTTCGGGACAGCCGTTGGCATCGATCCAGTCGATGTCACGGCGGACCCCAAACATGGATGTGCGGCGGGGTGGGCCAAGATCGAAAACCTATCTCCGGATCAGCGGCCAAACGCCGAGCAGGATAACCGCCAGCGCTGCGCCGATGTCCAGAACATGTCCCGTCTTGGCCCGCAAGATTTCGGTGCGCGCCATCAGATCTTCACCCGGAGAGGCCGGCTTGCTCGGCAGCTGATGGATAAGGAGCAGCCAGGGCTGTTCCATTCACTCATAAGTGAACCGTATCACGGGTAAGATAAATGTAACACTTGTATCATTCTTTAACCAGGCGTAGCGTTGGCGGTCTCGCAGCAGTAGGCCGCGCTGAGTGGCGCCAACCTAAAGGGAGACAAGGCCATGAAATGGGTTACCCGCGAACGTCCGGTGATCGACCGTATTGCTTGTCCCTGGCTGATCGCCCGCTTCATCGACACGGAGCCAGAATTCCTGTTCGTGCCGCCGGATCGGGTGATCCCAGTTGCCCAGGAGACGGGCGCTACACCCTATGACGTGCCCGGTGTCGAGTTCACGCATGTGGGTGACGGCTGCAGCTTCGATACCTTCGTCTCGAAATACGGCCTCGAGCGCGATCCGGCGATCGTGACGATCGCCTCGATCGTGCGCGGCGCCGACACCGATCGGCACGATCTCATGCCACAGTCGGCGGGACTGCTTGCGATCTCCATGGGGCTCCGGGACGTCACGCCGGACGACCATGAGGTGCTGAGGCACGGCTTCGTCATCTACGATGCCCTTTATGCCTGGGCCTCGCGCCGCAAAGCGGAGACGCACAGCTGGCCGCCGGCCATGAAGCCTACGGCGGCGGCCTAAAAGATGATTACCCTCGAAAGAAACAGCCCGGGAACTGCTACGGTTGGTCGGCGGCTGATGGCCGCCATCGCCTTTGGCTTCAGCCTGATTGCTGTGAATGCCGCGGACGCGGCGGACACGTTCCGGCACCTCAAGGGCAAGGAGATCAAGGCCAAGTTCGCCGGCATGGATTTCACGGACGACGTTCATTGGGCGGATGCGTTCGGCCGCGACGGACGGATCGTGCGCTACGACATGGGCAAGAAGAACGCCGGCAAGTGGCGCGTCGAGAAGGGGCAGCTCTGCATTTCCGTTGAAGGCGAAGAGACCTGCTATCAGGTATGGATCTCAGATACCGCAGTACAGCTTCGTGACCCGGATGGGACGTTCTTCCTGGAGGGCGTGCTGCAGAAGCCCTCTGCACGCGACTAGCGTCTCGGATTGAAAGTCATTGGGCATATTGGGGCAGACCACAAGGAGAAATCCATGCGTGCAAAACACATCACCGGCGCAATGCTGATAGCGATGTCGGCGCTTCTCCAACCGGCGTCAGCGGCACCCGATTGGCAAACTGTCGCGCAGACACTTGGCAAATCCGGATCGGAAATGCCTGGCGGCGTTTATAGAGTTGGCTTGCCACGAACCGACCTGAAGGTATCGCTCGACGGCATGTCCCTGAAGCCAGGCTTTGCGCTCGGAGGCTGGATCGCCTTCGATCCCATGGGAAATCAGGCAATGGTCATGGGCGACATCGTTCTGACGCAGGACGAGGTGAACCCGGTCATGAAGAAGCTTGAAGAAGGCGGCATCGAGATCACCGCGGTGCACAACCACCTGCTGCGCGCGCAGCCGATGACGCTCTACATGCACCTCTTCGGCCAAGGTGATCCCGTAGCACTCGCCACAGCGCTTCATGCCGGCTTGGCTCTGACGAAGACGCCGATGGCTGCATCCGCCGGTTCGCAGGCGGCGGCCGCTTCGAAGATCGAGTTCGACACGGCGGGTGTCGACCAAGCTATTGGCTACAAAGGCAAGGCCAACGGCGCGGTCTACCAGTTCACTATACCGCGCGCAGAACCGGTCGAAGAAAATGGCATGGATGTGCCGGCCGCCCTGGGCTCCGCCATAGCGATCAACTTCCAGTCGACTGGCGGCGGCAAAACGGCGATCACAGGTGACTTTGTGCTGACTGCCAAGGAGGTCAATCCGGTTATCAGGGCGTTGCAAGGCAACGGCATCGAGATCACGGCATTGCATAGCCACATGCTCGATGAGCAGCCGCGGCTCTTCTTCATGCATTTCTGGGCGAACGACGATGTGCAGAAGCTGGCGAAAGGCCTGCGCGCAGCCCTCGACAAGGTCGCCGTCAAAAAGAGCTAGATTGGGCGTCCGCGCGCGCGTCCAACGGCGGAGTTCGGCCGGGCAATGCCCAATCGCACGCCGGGAGGGAATCAGCCGATGTTGATGCGAAGCCGGATGCCTGACAAGGCGCAAATCGCAACACCGCCAGCGAGCGGAGTCGCCCTTCGGGTCGACGCCTTGACAAAGCGCTACGGCCCGCAAACAGCGTTGGCAGACGTTGCCTTCACGGTCGAAGCCGGCGAAGTTCTCGGTCTCATCGGACCGAACGGAGCCGGCAAAACCACGTTGCTCGAAGCAGTTGCCGGCGTTCTTCCCGCCGACTCGGGGACGATTTTCTGGCACGGCGCCCCTCTGCCACCTGCATTGCGCCGGAGATCGATCTTCTACCTCCCCGACGGCCTCCGGCCGTGGCGCGACCAGTATGTCGAACGGGTGCTCGCGTTCTTCGCCGGTGTTTACCGGACATCGGACCTCGACGTCGCGGACACAGTTAGGGCGGTCGGACTTGCACCGGTGCTGAACAAGCGGGTGCTTGCATTGTCCAAAGGGTATGCCCGTCGACTGATGTTGGCGCTTGCCCTGATTACGCCGCATCCACTGCTGCTGATGGACGAGCCCTTCGACGGCTTCGACTTGCGACAGACCCGCGAGATCATGGACGTGCTGCGCAAGGTTGCGGCGCAGGGGCGCAGCCTCGTCCTCGCCATACACCAGCTGCTCGATGCCGACCGCATATGCGACCGTTTCGTCTTGCTCGCAGAAGGCCACGTGCGCGGCGTCGGGACCTTGGGCGACTTGCGGGAGCGTGCGGGGATCCTCTCCGGTGGGTTGGAGGAGGTTTTCCTTGCGCTCACCTGAGGCAGCGGTACCGCTCGACGCTCCCTTCGGCCCCTTGCTGGCCAAGGAGCTGCGGGAAATGGCGAGCGGCCGGCCGCTCTGGACAATGCTGCTGATGCTCTGCCCTCTCGTCGGCTTCAGCTTCTTTCAGGCCGTGTCGCTCTACGGCGAAACGAGCGCTACTGCCCTCACCTCGCCTGGGCTCGCGAGCGCACTATCCCCGCTGGACGGCGTACTGGTTCCGACGTTCGGCGGCTTCTACGTCGCCGTTACGCTGCTGTTTCCCTTTGTTGCCATACGCGTGCTCGGCAACGAAAAGGAGTCCGGCGCCTTGCGGCTCCTGATCCAGCTGCCCTATCGACCGCCGACTTTGATTGGCGCCAAGCTGGTCGCCGTCTTCGCAGCTTGGCTCATTGCCAGTATCCCTGCGCTCTCTGCGCTCGCGATTTGGGAGTTCATGGGCGGACATCTGTTCGTCGCCGAGACCCTGAATCTTGTTCTCGGACATCTCCTCTACGGCCTGTTGGTCGGCGCCATCGCGTTATTCGCAGCTGCGCTTACCGAGAGCGCGGCAACCGCGGCGATTGTCACACTCGGCTTCACACTCGGATCGTGGGTCATCGACTTCGCGGCGGCCAGCCAACCCGACCTCCTTGGCTGGTCGTCGCGGCTGTCGCTCACGCAAACGCTGCACACCTTTGAGCTCGGATTGTTGTCGCTCAGTTTGGTCGTCGGGGTGCTTGCGGCGATTCTTGGATTTGCCGCACTCGCTGCCATCTGGCTCCCCATGGGTGCTACCGTGCGCATCAAGCTTGTCCGTTCGCTCATCTGCCTCGTGGCGACCTGTCTTGTGATGGTCGCGGCTACCCAGATCAGATGGTCGGCCGATGCGACCGAGGACCGACGGAACTCTTTCTCGCTTGCCGACCAACAGGCCCTGGCGCACCTCAGCGATCAGTTGACCGTCACCGTTCACCTGGCGCCCGAAGACCCCCGGTACGCCGATTTGCGAACAAGCGTCCTATCGAAGCTCGAGCGGGTCATTCCACGGATTGTCATCCGTTTTGCAGGCGACCAGCAGAGTGTTGTCGGCAGCGCAAGCGATGAGTCGTATGGCGAAGTCGAGTACAGCTATGGCGGCCGGTCGGCCGTCAGTCGATCGACCGGCACCGAGGAGGTACTGCCGCTCCTTTATGGGCTCGCAAATGTACCCCTGCCCGTGCCGGCGACCGGGGCCGGCGATTATCCCGGCTATCCGCTCGTCGCGGCTCCGTGGATCGCGCTTCCCTGGTTCGTCGGCGGCCTGCCGCTGCTCGTCTGGGTTGCTTGGTGGCGGAGCCGCCGCGCACCGGCCATCAAATACACTTCAAGCCAGAAGGAGATCAGCCGTGAACATCTTACATAGCCTCAAGACAATTGCCGCGGCAGGTGTCGGCTTGGTGGCCTTGCTGCTGCCCGCTTCGGCGGGCTCGCCGGACATCGTCAATTTTTCGGACGAGGAAGTTGGCACAGATTCGAAGGCGATGCCCGGCGTGGTAGGCATTTGGCGGATCGAAACGGAAGGCGACAACAAGGTGTTGGCCGTCGACGGGCGCCAATGGAAGGAGGGACAGACTTCCGCTGGTCTCGCAGACAAGGCGCGGGCCCTCTATGGGGAGCGGTACGCCGAGTTCCTCGACCGCGTCCAGGCCTATGCATACTTCCCCTATGCTGTTCTTGAGGGCGTGCCGGATTTCCGCGATGGAGAGATCGCCGTCCGTTTCGAGGGCATCAGCGGCCGCATCGACCAGGGTGCAGGGATATTGTTCAACCTTAAGCCCAATGGCGACTATCTCACGATTCGCGCCAACCCTCTGGAGAACAACCTTGTGTTGTGGAAGTTCGAAAAGGGGAAACGCTCGTCGGTGACCTGGGTCAAGAACACCCCAACCTCAACCCATGAATGGCACGACCTGAAGGTGCGCATCGCCGGCACCAAGGTCGAAGGCTATGTCGACGGCAAGCTCTACCTGCAGGACACGCTGCCTGAGCCGGTGACCGGGCGTGTTGGCTTGTGGTCGAAGGCCGACAGTCACGTGTATTTTGATGACTTCACCGTAACTCCGGCTGGTTAGGCGGTACGCTTTCAACCAGCTTTCAAAGCTAGTACGGTGCGCCGGAGTCCGGTCTTCCGGGCGCCCGCGTTTGGCCCGGTAACGGGTGATTATTTCCATTGCACACGAGACTCAAAGGCGGGCCGGGTTTTTGCGAACCGATGCGTTCGGAACGATCGAAGGCCCGCTTCGTTCTGATCCGATGGACTGGATTAGACTAGGCCTCCTGGCGTTGGCGGGGTTCCTCACCTGGGCGCTGAACACCCTCTCGGCCGGAGGCGGAGGTCTATTGCTGATCCCCGCCGTGACTTTCATCACAGCGAGCGCGGCGGTTGCGCCGGTCATCACCTTGACCGAGCTCATCGGCAATCCCATCCGCGCCCTGGCCTTCCGGCGCGACATCGATTGGAGCCTGGTCCGTTGGTACCTGCCCGGCGCCATCGCCGGCGCCGCTGCGGGCTCCTGGCTCTTCGCCAACAGTCGGGCGGAATGGCTCCAGATACTCATAGGGATCTATCTGATCAGTGCAGTCTGGGAATTTCGCGGCGGCGCGCGCGAGCGGAGCTACCGAGCCCGCCGCTGGTGGTTCCTCCCGGCCGGCCTGATCGTCGCGCTGTTGTCGGCGCTGATGGGCACGGTGGGACCCGTCCTGAATTCGCTCTATCTGAACTACGGTTCGGAGAAGGACACGTTGGTCGCCACGAAATCCGTGAACTCGTTTGTGACCGATGTCGTCAAGGTCGCGGTATTCACCGGACTCGGCGCGCTCGGTGGTCAGGCGGCCATATACGGCGCAGCCGCGGGTTTGGGCGCCGCGCTTGCCAATCTGCTGGCCAAGCCCTGGCTCGAACGCCTGAGTAGAAGACAGTTCCGCGGCCTTGTGGTCGCGCTCATGGCTGTCAGTGGAGCGCTGATGATCTGGAACCAGCACAGCTTGGTTGTGCAGGCCTGGCGCGCGGCCACAGGAATGTCTTAACAATGTCCATGTTGGCTGGAGCCCTTCGCGCGCTGTACCGTAGCTTGGTTGGCCGGTCCCGCGACGCGCAGAGGCTGGCAAAAGGCCTGCGCGCAGCCCTCGACAAGGTCGCCGTCAAAAAGAGCTAGGCTTCCCAAACGTCTATATCGGACGGGACTCTTCGGCTGGTTCCTTCGAACCAGCCGATCTAACCAGCTCAGCTTCGAAAAGGTTCGCGAGGTCAGATCACGCTCAGCGTCACAGCGGCAAGAACAAGATAACGGCCGACCTTGGCGGCAGTGACCAGCAAAAAAAGCTCGCGCAGGACACCGGCAATGACAGTCAGCCTCGCGAAACGCGTTGGGGGCAGAAACGCCATCTTTCAGATAACCGGGCGGCGGCCGCTATCGGCCAGATGACAGGCTGCCACGCCGCCATGCGGCACCGATCGCAGCATCGGTTCCTCGACCCGGCAGACATCGATCGCCACCGGACAGCGCGTGTTGAACCGGCACCCCGGAGGCGGCGCGCTGGGACTTGGCGGATCGCCGGCGAGAATGATCCGGCGGCGCCCGGCTTCGATGCGAGGATCGGGAGAAGGAACAGCCGACAGCAGCGCTTGGCTGTAGGGATGGGCTGGCTCGCGAAATAGTGGCCGGGTCACGCCAGCTTCCGAGATGCGGCCGAGATACATCACGGTCACATCCGAGCAGACCTCGCGCACGATCGCCAGATCATGCGCGACAATGACAATGGTCAGACCAAGCTGCTTCTGGAGCGACGTGAACAGGTTGACGATCTGCGCCCGGATCGAAACGTCGAGCGCGCTGAGCGGTTCGTCGCAGACCAGTATGGACGGCTTCAGCGCAAGCGCGCGCGCAATCGAAACGCGCTGCCGCTGGCCACCGGAGAGCGACCTTGGCAAACGGTCGAGCACCGTCTCAGGCAGCGCAACCAGATCCAGAAGCTCGGCGATGCGGCGCCGGCGCTCGACTGATGAACCGAAGCGATGGATCTGCAGCGGCTCCTCCAGTGTCTGGTAGACGGACTGGCGGCGGCTCATCGACCCCAACGGGTCCTGGAAGACGAACTGGACTTCGCGGCTGAACGACTTCCTGTCCGATTTCAGCCATTCGGTGCGATCCCTTCCCCCAATCAGGACAGTGCCTTCGCTCTCCTTCTGCAAACCGACGATGGTGCGCGCCAGCGTGGTCTTGCCGCAGCCGGACTCGCCGACGATGCCGTGGAACGCGCCGCGCGTGACCGTCAGGTCTATGCCATCGACCGCCCGCACCGCGCCGACACCCGACCGGTTGGCGAAATGCACCTTCAATCCCCTGACCTCGATCGCTGCGGCATCAGACATGGACGGCGATCCCCTCTCGTTTCAGCACGACCGGGCAAGCCACGCGGTGCGGGCTTGTCGACGCGGATATCGTCTGCAACGGCGGCCGGTGCTGCCGGCAACCGGCTTCGACCAGTTCGCAGCGCTCGGCAAACCGGCAACCCGGTTCCAGCCGGATCTGGTTTGGCGGCAGGCCCGGTATCTCGCGGGTCGCCGCGCGTTCGTCGGCGCGAAAATCCGGCACCGATGCGAGCAGCCCGCGCGTATAGGGATGGACCGGCCGGGTCAGCACATCCATCGCCGTCCCCTCCTCCGCCACTTGGCCGGCGTAAAGCACGATGACGCGGTCGGCGACGGAAGCGACCACGCCGATATCGTGCGTGATCAGCACGACCGCGATGCCATCCTCGCGCTGGATCTGACGGATGAGCTCCAGGATTTGCGCCTGGACGGTGGCGTCCAGCGCCGTGGTCGGCTCGTCTGCGATCAGCACGCGCGGCCGGGCCGCCAGCGCCAGCGCGATCATCGCCCGCTGCAGCATGCCGCCCGACATTTCGTGCGGATAGCGGTTGTAGCGATCCTCAGGGTCCGGAATGCCGGAGCGTGCCAGAAGCGAGACCGCTTCCTTGCGCGCGGCCTCATGCGACAGGCCGGCGAAGCGGCGCGCCTGGCGGGCCAGCTGCGGGCCGATTTTCAGCATCGGGTTCAACGCGCTCATCGGGTCCTGGAAAATCACGCCGAAATAGCGCCCGCGCAGGTCCGACAATTGCCGGGAACCGATGCTGAGCAGTTCGCTTCCGTCGGCTCGCGCCGATCCCTTCATGTCCACGGTCACGCCCTCGGGCAGCAGGCCGAGCGGACCGAGCGTCATTACGGTCTTTCCCGAACCGCTTTCGCCGACGACCGCGACCGTTTCTCCGGGACGGACGTTGAACGACACCCCGTCCACCGCCCGCACCGAAACGGTGGTGGCGTAGAGGTCGATGACCAAATCTTCGATCGAATAGATCGGCTGACCGTCGCTCATGCTGAAGTCGTTCCCGTTTCGACGGCGTTGCGCTCGGCTTCTTCGCGAGCACGCGCGTTACGGCGCTTGCGCAATGTCGCGCCGCGAACCGGCCGCGGCACCTTTTGCAATGCGAAGGCTTCGCCCAGAAGGTTGAAGCTGACCACGACCAGCGTCAGTGCCAGGCCGGGCAGCACGACGAGGCGCGGCACCTCCTCGATGTAGCTCATGCCGTCGACCAGCATCTGGCCCCATTCCGGTGTCGGCGGCGCGACGCCAAGTCCGAGAAAGCTGAGCGTCGCGATGGCCAGCACAAGCGCGCCGGCGTCGGCGCTTGCGTAGACCACGACGAGAGCAAGCACATGCGGCAGGATATGGCGGGCAAAAATCCAGAGATGACCGGCGCCCATCACGCGGGCCGCCTCGATATAGGGCTGCTGCAGCTCGGCGGTGACGACGGCGCGGCTCATGCGGGCATAGTTCGCCCACCACGCCAGGGTGAGCGCCGTGATCATCGACCAGTAGCCGGTGCCCAGAATGCCGATCAACGCCAGCGCGATCACAAGGCTGGGAAGTGCCAGCGCAATATCGATGATGCTGATAAGGACGAGCTCGACACGGCCGCCGACATAGCCGGCGAAGGAGCCGATCGTGACCCCGATCGCCAAGGCGGCGACAAGCACGATCACCATCGCCACCAGGGAGATGCGCGCGCCGCCGATGATACGGCTCAAGACGTCACGGCCGAGATAGTCGGTGCCGAGCCAGTGGCTCCAGCTCACGCCCTCCAGTGTCGCCGAATAGTCCTGCGTGCTTGGATCGTAAGGCATGATTACCGGAGCGAAGATGCCGACCAGCACGAAGCCGATGACGGGGACCAGCACCAGCCACGGCCAGTCCTTGATGTCCCTGATAGCGGAAATGTTCATCGCCTCATGCTCCCCGCGCCCGGCGCATTCGCGGATCCGCGACGATGCAAATCATGTCGACGATGAAATTGACCATGACGAAGAAGACGACAAACAGCAGCAGCACCGACTGCATGCCGATGAAGTCGCGGAAGCGTATCGCCTCGATGAAAAAGGCACCGACGCCGCGCAATGCAAATACCGTCTCGACGACGATCGATCCGATGATCATCAGCGTGAATTGCGCGCCGAATGTCGTCAGGAACGGAATGGCGATGTTGGGCAGCGCCTCGCGCAGCAGCACCTGCGTTCTGGTATAGCCCTTGGCGAAGCCGGTTGTCGCAAACGGCCGCGACATCGCTTCCTGGAGGTTGACCCGAACGACGCGGCTGAGAACGGAGGCCGGGAACAGCGCGATCGTCACCCACGGCAGAAGCCATGAGGTGAAGCCGCTGGTGCCGAAGGTGGGCACCCAGCCGAGCATCACCGAAAACGCGATGACCAGCAGCGCCGCCACGAAGAAGTTCGGGGTCGACGCGCCGATCAGCGAAAATGCATGCAGGAACCTGTCCATGAAGCCGCCATTGCTGACGGCGCCGGCAATGCCGAGCGTGATCGAGAAAATGAAGGCGAGAACGCCGCCGCCGGCAAGCAGAGCCGCCGTCATCGGGATGCGGGCGGCAAACTCCGACGAGATCGGCTTTCCCGTTCGCAGTGAGATGCCGAAATCGCCGGCCAACGCGCCGGAAAGCCAGCGTCCGTAGCGGATCGGCAACGGGTCGTAGAGACCGAGCTCGTTGCCGATCTTGGCGATCATTTGCGCGTCAGCACCAGGACCTGCCGCACGCTCGGCAATGAGCGCCGCAACATTGCCCGGAGCCGCCGCAACCAGGGCGAATGTCAGCGCGGATGCCGCCAGGATCAAAAGGCAGGCAAGCAGCATCCGTCGCAGGATCGTGCGTTTCATCGTCAGGCCTCACTCGGGCTCGAAGTCTTCAGGCCTTCAGCGTGATCGCCTTGAACGGCAAGTCGTAGTCAGTCGCCGGAAGCGAGAAATTCTCTGCGCGCGGATTGTGAGCCCACAGCCGCTGGCTGACGACAAGCGGACAGATGGCGGTGTTGTCGTGCAGCCAATCGTAGAGAGCCTGCATCTTCAGGTCGCGTTCGGCGCCGCTCGCCTCGAGCGCAGCCTTGACTATGCCGTCGAGCGCGTCCGAGACATAGATCTTGCCGTCAGGCCCGCTGTCCGCCGTCGAGACGAAGGCATTGCCAAGGGTCCCGTGAGGGTCATAGGGAGCGCCATAGGTGGTGAAGAAAGCGAGATCATAGTCGAAGGCCGGACGCCGTTCATGCATGGTGGCATTGTCGACAGAAGAGACCTGGACCTGGAAACCGACCTCGGACAATTGACCCTGGATCATTTCGGCGATGCGCCGCGATCCCGGCAGGGACTCTTCGGAAACCAGAAAGTCGATGGTCAGAGGAGAGCCAGCCTTGGTCCAGGCGCCGCCGCTCTCTGCCCAGCCCCCGTCGGCAAGTATCTTCTTGGCCGCCGCCACGTCACGCACCGGCACGTCATGCCGCTTGCCCGACGACGGCACGTTCGCCGGGAACAGATCGGCGGCCGGGTCGGCAAAGCCCTCGAACAGGACCTTGGCGATCGCCGCCCGGTCGACCGATGCATAGACGGCATCGCGAACGGCCTTGTCGGCGATGATCTTCGACGTCGGCGAATAGCCGAGCAGCATCGTCGCGGTGCCCGGCTCGGCAACAACCTTCATGCCGTCGCTTTCCAGCGCACGGGCGCGGCGCGGCGATAGCGTCGCCACCCAGTCGCCACCGATGACATCGAGGTCGCCTGAGCGGAGGCCGTTGGCACGAGCGAGTTCATCGGGAACCACCTTCAGTTCCATGCGGCTGAAAAGCGGCTTCTCGCCCCAGTATTTGTCGTTGCGAACGAGGCTGGTGCCGCTCGAATCGTATTTTTCGACGATCCATGGACCGGTTCCGATCGGCGCCGTCTGCTTGCCATCCTTGTCGACTGCCTTGGGCGACAGGAAACGAACTGGGCGGACGATGGTGAGTTCGAGGAGTGCGGCCGGCACCGGTCGCTTCAGCTTGACCGTCAGCTTGTTTGGTCCGTCCGTGACAATGCTGTCGAACGCATCGGAGATGCCGATCCAGGAGAAGTCGCTCACCCCCATCCATCGCTTGAGGTTCCATTCGGCTGCGGTGGAATCGAACGGCGTGCCGTCGCTGAAGGTCACGCCTTCACGCAGATCGAAAGCGATCGAAAGCTGATCGTCGGCAATGGTCCATTTGGTGGCAAGTCCCGGCTCAAGCGCGCCGTTCTGGCCGTAGTGGATCAGCGCATCGAAGACGATGGTGTAGGTGCTCAGCGTTGAAACATTCTGCAGCAGGTCGAGATCGCCGGTCTCCGCGGCGATGGCAATCTTCAGCGTGTCGTTGGTTTCGGAAAAGGCGGTGCGTGGCAGCGCAGCGGCGAAGGCAAGGCCGGCGGTGGAAACAAGGAAATTGCGGCGGTCGAGAGTGATCATTTCAGTTCCCCATTTTTGATTGATTGGTAGCGATTGTACACATGCATTCCCATTTGTATAGACATATTCGGCGCCAATCCAAGTTGGCGCGCAGCGCTGCGTTTGGCAAAGGAAAGCGCCGTCTCGCGTGATGTCGCCATGCCGGCGCGGGTCTCGACAGGCGCTAAATCCAGCTCAGCGTCATCGCCGCCAGCGCAAGGTAGCGGCCGACCTTCGCGATCGTGACGATCGCAAGGAAGCTCCAGAATGGCTCCCGCAGCGCTCCCGCCACAACCGTCAGCGGATCGCCAACGAGAGGAAGCCAGCTCAACAGCAGCGACCATCGTCCATAGCGCTGATACCATCGCGTCGCGCGCGTCAGCGCAGAGGGCCGCACCGGGAACCATTTGCGATTGCGAAAGCGATCGACGCCCCAGCCGAGCCACCAGTTGACGATCGAGCCGAGCACATTGCCTGCGCTTGCGGAGGCGATGAGCAGAGCCGGAGCATAGCTTCCTGTCAGGAGCAGCCCCGCAAGGGCTGCTTCCGATTGCATCGGCAGGATGGTCGCCGCCGCGAACGCGGTCAGGAAAAGACCGCCATAGATGGCGAGCTCGCCAGGCATTTCGAGCTCTCAGCTTGCCTTGGGCCATTTCGGGTGCCGATCGTCGACGACGTAGCCATGCGAATGCTCATAGCCCGCTTCCGACCATACTGCGTCCCCGATATGACGGTCGTCCTCAGGCAGGTCGACATGCGTATGCACAAGCACGTCGGGATCGTGTTTCGGCCATAGCCAGATCGCGGCAAGCAGGGCAGCGGCGCCTATAACGCCGAGCAGAACGAAGGTGAAGGGCAATCCCATCGCGGCACCGACGCGGCCGGCAATGGGATAGGTGATCAGCCAGCAGGCATGCGAAAGCGCGAATTGGGCCGCAAACAGAGCGGGCCGGTCGACGGCATCGGCAGAACGTCTGATCAATCGGCCCGAAGGCGTCTGCGCCAACGAATAGCCGAGCCCCAGCACGAACCAGAGCGGCAGCAGCAGATAATAGCTGCCGGCGAGCGGTCCCACCAGCACGCCCGCGACCAGGATCGCGGCGCCCGAGAGCATCGCAACCCGGTCCGGGACGTTCTCCAGCAGCCGCGGCAGGGCAAGGGCTGCAATCATCGATCCGCCGCCGAACGCTGCGAGCGCCAGCGCCGTGTCGCTTTGCGAGAGGCCGAACTGCGCCTGCACCAGGACGACCGTGTTGACGATCACCATCGCGCTTGCCGCCGCGACGGCAACGTTAAGGGCCAGCAGCCCGCGCAATCGCGGCGTCGCCAGATAGATGCGGATTCCGCGCGTGGTACGATCGTAAACGCCGCGCGGCTGCGACGGTTTAGGGCTCGGCAGGACCACCGACACCACCAGCGCCGCCGAGGCGAGAAAGCCGATAACCGTACCGGCGAACAGGCTGTGGAAGCTGATGACGGAAAGCAGCGCCGCCGCCAGCATGGGACTGACGACGCTTTCCAGGTCATAGGCCAGTCGCGACAGCGACAGGGCCCGCGTGTAGTCCTTCTCCTCGGGCAGCACGTCAGGGATCGAGGCCTGGAAGGCCGGAGTGAAGCCTGCCGACGCCGACTGCAGGACGAAGATGAGAACATATACCTGCCAGACTTCGGTAACGAAGGGCAGGAACACCGCGACCGCAGCCCGGATGAGGTCGAGCGAAACCAGCATGGTGCGGCGCGGCAGGCGCTCGGCGAACGCAGCGGCGACAGGCGCCACGCCGACATAGGCGATCATCTTGATAGCGAGCGCCGTGCCGAGCACCGCGCCGGCATCGGCGCCGGCAAGATCATAGGCCAGCAGCCCGAGTGCTACGGTGGCAAGGCCAGTGCCGATCAGGGCGATGACCTGGGCCAGGAAGAGATGACGGTAGGTGCGATTGGCCAGGACCTGAAGCATATTTTGCGTTCTTGCAGCGGATTGGGGTTCGTCGAGCCAGGAACATAGCGCAAACAGCCCGCCTGTCTCAGTGGTGGTGACCTTCGGGTTCGACCATCTTGAACGGCAGCACCTGCTCGCGACCCTTCGCGGCCAGGATCAACCTCGCCTGGAACTCATGCGGCTCGGCAGGGGCGACGGTGCTCTCAAGCCGATGATGGTTGTCAGCGGCGGGCTCGAGGCGAAGCGTCTCTGGCCCTTCGGGTCGGTCGATAATCACCGTCGCTGTCAAATCATCGGCGTGGCGATCGATGGTCAGCCGCATCCGCTCGCCAGCCGGTGTATCGACGATTTCCAATGTCCCTGCAGCCAGATCGCAGACTACCTTGAACGGCTCCGGTGCATGATGATGAGCATGAGAGGTTTCCCCCCGCTTGGCGGTCGAACCGGCTGAGCTTTCGAGGCGGACATTCGCCTCCGCCAACGCCGGCAAGTGGGCGAACAGTTCCTCCTTAAGGGCTTCGCTGACGCCCAGTACGTCTTTGGCCGTCGCCGCATCCGGAACACTGATGGCGACGTCGGCATGTAGGCGATGGCCGATCCAGCGCGCCTGCACACTTCCAACGCGCTCGATGCCGGACACATGTTCGGCGGCATGATGGATTTCATCGATGATGCCGGGCTCCACACCATCGAGCATGCGCGTCAACACGGCTTTCGACGACTGCCAGACGATGGCGAAGATCGCCGCGGTGATCAGCAGTCCGATGATCGGATCGGCAAGCGGAAAGCCCAGCCACACGCCGATAGCGCCAAGGACGACTGCCAGGCTGGTGAAGCCGTCGGTGCGGGCATGGTAGCCGTCCGCGATCAGCGCCGCGCTGTTGATCTCTCGGCCGACGCGGATGCGAAATACGGCCACCGCTTCATTGCCGATGAAGCCTATGAGGCCGGCGATGGCGACCCAGCCAAGAAATGCGATGGGACGCGGATTGATCAGCCTGTCGATCGCCTCATAGCCTGCGACGATGGCGCTGAAAAGAATGATGAGAACGATGACGATCCCGGCCAGATCCTCGACGCGGCCCAGGCCGTAGGTGAACGCCTTGCTCGGTTTGCGGCGGACCAGCATGAAGGCGATCCACAGCGGGACGGCGGTGACCGCGTCGCCGATATTGTGGATGGTGTCGGCCAGCAGCGCCACGCTGCCGGAGAGGAACACGACCACAAGCTGGAGCGCTGCCGTGACGGCCAGAACGACGAATGACCATTTGATTGCCCAGATGCCGCGCGTCGTCGTGGCGATCGTCGGATCGATGACGCCGTGGGTGTGGCCATGGCCGCCATCACCATCACCATGATCATGTCCATGGCCGCCGAAGCCCTGCGTCATCGGACCGAAGCCGAACCAGTCGCGTATCTTATCCATTATGGTGTTCTCTCACAGGTACTTGGTGATATCCTTGAACTCGTCGATCGAGCGGCGCTGCTCGCGCGCCAGCGGCCCGACGACGTCTTCAAGGCAATGGTTGAGATGATCCTGGATCAGGGTCTTCTTGGCTTGCGCGATGGCCCTCTCGACAGCATGGAGCTGCTGGGCAAGATCGAGGCAGGGCCGGCCCGCTTCGATCATTTCGATCACGCCCTTCAGATGTCCGCCAGCCCGCTTCAGGCGCTTGACGATATCGGGATGGGTTTCGTGGGTATGAGGCTGCTCGCTCATCTCTTGATACCATCCTCTTGGAGGGGATACAACAAGCCTCAAAGAGGCCTCGATTCCGGTGCAGTCAACAACCATTCGTTAGGATTTTGGAGAATAATCGCCGTTCATGCCGAATCGGATCCACAGCACAGTTTTTTGTCTGGTCATCGCTTTAGCGATGATGTTCGGCGTGCTGCGTCCTTTCGGCTATTCGACCTCACACGATCCGATCGCGATTGCCACCGCGGTTGAACGTCACGGCGGAGCCGCCGCGCAGATCGAAGATCATGACCACGCACACGATGACGGCGTTGCCGACGAGCAGAGCGCTGGCCATTTTCACGGGCACGATGCGGCAGACCATTCGCACGAGACGGCGAGCACGCCTGTCGGGTTCGCACCGACCTTTCCGCAGGTCGAACGGAGCTGGCTGAATTATCCGCCGACTTTCCTCGATCCGGGCACGACATTCCGGCTTGAGCGACCGCCGAGGCCATTCCTCGCCGCATGATCGCGGCCGCTCACGCGGCCACCCTCAACGACGAAGATTGGAAATTTTATGCAAGGACCCTTCGACCGGGGCCGACCACGCGCGCGTCGCACGTGTGGGCGATCCGTCCTTCCCCTGCTTATCGCTCTCCTGACCCTGCCGCTGCTGACCGGAGCGGCCTTTGCCCATGCTGTCGCTGCCGGCGACAAGGGCTACATCCAGGAAATCTCGGGCATCAACGTGCTGCCCTTCATCTATCTCGGCGCCAAGCACATGGTGACCGGATACGACCACATCCTGTTCCTGTTCGGGGTAATCTTCTTCCTCTACCGGATGAAGCATATCGGCATCTATGTCAGCCTGTTCGCGCTCGGCCACTCCACGACCATGCTGCTCGGCGTCTATTTCAACGTCGGCATCAACAGCTACATCATCGACGCGATCATCGGCCTTTCCGTGGTCTACAAGGCGCTCGACAATATGGGCTCTTTCCAGCGATGGCTCGGCTTCCAGCCGAACACCAAGATCGCGACGCTGGTCTTCGGCTTCTTCCATGGTTTCGGCCTGTCGACGAAGATCATCGAATACAACATCTCGCCGGACGGCCTGGTGCCCAACCTTTTGGCCTTCAATGTCGGCGTCGAGATCGGCCAGCTCTTGGCTCTTGGCGCCATCCTGATCGTGATGGGCTACTGGCGCCGGACACGAAGTTTCTGGCGCCACGCCTATACCGCAAACGTCATCATGATGACGGCTGGTTTCCTGCTGATCGGATATCAGCTCACCGGCCTGTTCGTCGCCGCATAAGGAACCGAATCATGTACAACACCGACCTTCCCAGCCGCGCCGATTTGCCGACGTCAGCGCAGCTCAAGCGCTCCACCTTCATTGCCGCGCTGACGGCTTTCGCATTGCTCATCACGGTCGTCATGCCGTCCGAGTATGCGATCGACCCGACCGGAGCAGGCAGATTGCTCGGCCTCACCAGAATGGGCGAAATCAAGACACAGCTGGCAGCCGAGGCGGCAGCCGACGAAATGGCCAGCGCGAAGGCACCAACCGAGCGGATGACGCAAATGGTCCCTCCAGCCGAGTTGATGGCGCGCATGGACCGAATTGAAAACCTCCTCGTCGCCCTGACCGCCGAACGGCCTGCTTTGCAGCCGTCGCCAACTGGGGAGGCCGTTGCCCAAGACAATGTGACAGTTGGAGAGATCGCTCCTGCCGAGGCTCCGGCCATTGCTACAACGCCTGCCACCGAAGCAACCTCGGAAGCCCCGATCCAGCCAGATGGAAGGCAAGACGAGCTATCCTTCACGTTGGCGCCAGGCCAGGGTGCCGAAGTCAAGCTCGTGATGCGGCAGGGCGCCAAGGCAAACTTTTCCTGGACAGCTGACGGTGGCGTGGTGAACTTCGAGACGCACGGCGATGGCGGCGGTCAGTCCGTCAGCTATGAAAAGGGTCGCAGCGTTCCAGCTGACGAAGGTGCCATTGAAGCCGCCTTCGATGGAAATCACGGTTGGTTCTGGCGCAACCGCGGTGGCAGCGACGTGACCTTGACGATCCAGACTGAAGGCGACTACATCGACATCAAGCGTATGATCTAACGCATACAGGGTCGCCCGGCGCCACTTCGACCGTCGGGCGTCACCTATCCGTCTGTTCCACCGACGAGCGCAGATGCGCGTCGAAGCTTTGCGCCGCGACGAAGACACGGCTGACCTTCAGGTAAACGGGTCTTGATCCACCGCTCGATCTGGTTCACGGCATTTCAGCCCGACGTGATCTGCCAAACGGCTACGCCGGCAAGCGCCAAGCCGGCAGCGCCCTCAATGGCTCGGGAAATGGCATCGAACAGGCGTGGCCGGCTATCGAAAAAATGCACCAGACGTTCACGAAACAGGATCGACAGCATCGCAACGCAAGACAGCGTCAGCGCCACGCCGGCCATCATGGTGATTGCAAAAAGAATGCCGGCGACCGGAACGCCTCTGGATATCGCAAAGGTCATCACGAAAAGCGTCAGCGGGCATGGGATCAGGCCGGCCATGACGCCGACGGCCTCGCCCTCATGCTTGTGGTGATGGCCGTGGCTCAATGCGCGCCAGAGCATCCAAATGCCGATCAGGCCAAGCAGGCCCCGACTGACGTCTTCCAGCAGCGGGGCGCGGCCAACACTGCCCAGGGCAATCGATACCAACGGCAACGAGAGCGCCGCGATCAGCACGGCAATCGTTACATGCGTGAAGGAGAGTGTCAGCGACACCAGAAGCCCACGCCGGACGCTGGCGTCCGATCCTGCCAGATAGGTGGCCAGGACAGCCTTGCTATGGCCCGGCGTCAGCGCATGCGCCGCACCGAACAGAATGCCCATCGGCAGAAAGGCCGTGAACGCCAGCCAACCGCCGCCGGCCGCAAGCAGTTTGATCTGCTCGGCCAGCGCCAGGTAGATCGTGCGTTGGAACTCGACCAGCGTCTGGAACATGGCCATCGAACCGGCTCCGGGTCAGCCGCACGTCAATTCGAGGCGCGTCGCGAAAATCTTGCCGAGATCGGTCCCCGTCGGATCACTGAAGAACGCGTCTGTCAGGCTCTTCTGGTTCTGCGCGATGGCCGTGTCCGGATCTGGACGCACGACCTCGCGCGAGCAGCCTTGCGGCAGACCGGCCACCGCAAGCTTGTCGTCGTCGGTAAAATCGATTGCCGTGTAGAAGGTCGGATCGTAGACACCGATACTGACTTTTCCAGCAAGGGCCAACGGGTCCTTTGGCTGCGTTTCGAACTGGACGACGAGTTGATCGTTTTCATAGCTGACGCTGAACTTCGGCGGTGGCGCCATCGTCACGTCCTTGCCGTTCAAGGTCACCATCTGAAAGTAGTTGTACTCGGCCAACGACGCATGGACGGTGAGAGCGACTTCATCGAGTTCCTTCGCATCAAGGACAAGGTCGGAATTCTTGTCGAATTCCATCAGCACGGTGCTGGAAAAGAGGTCGTCGAAACGCCAGAGATGCCGAAGCGACTTGAGCGTTCTGTCTGGACCGACGGTCAGGTCCAGCGTCGCTTCGGCAAACACATGTGGATGGGCGTTCGCTGCCGCGGCGGAAGCGAGCAACAGCGCCGCGCCTGATACCATGCCTGTCAGTTGCATTTTTCGCTCACATTTCGTTCGTCGATTCCGCATCAGGCAGGACACCTGCCATTGCAAGCAGGCCGAAATGGGACGGGCCAAAGCCCATACCAACCTTGATCGATCAGGGCTGTGTTGCTTCATTTAAGGAGGCAGCTACCCAAGGTCGCCCTTCAGCGAATGTTTGAGCATGATCACCGCGATACCAGCAAGGATTGCCAGCACTATCATCCAGATAATCTTTTGCCGATCGCTCAATTTCCTGCTCCTGATCGATTCAGAGCATTCCTATCGCGAGTTCCTTGCAAACGCAAAAAGCCCCGCGTCCCGTGCAGATAACACCAGCTGATCCGCCCTAGTCGTCGGCGATCGAGCTTGCAATGACCGTGTTCGATGTGATCCGGGACCTCGGGAACGTCAAATGGACAAGCTGCTTGCGATTGCCGGCTGTCAATATGTAGAGTTTGGAAACTTGCATTCCGTTTCTGTCCTCGCCGATTGTTTCGGCATCCGTCCGGGCGAAGAAACGCTCCTCGAATGGCGCGCGGTCGACATCGAATAGCTTTATGGAGCAAGTTTGCACGGACTTGCCATTCAAGTGGCTTTTGTCACCGCGATCATGGTTTTGGCCGGGAGGTCGTCACCGGTCGCCTCCCAGCCCTGGAAGGCGCCTACGTCACCGACGGGGGCAAGTGCTGCGTCGCCGGACAACGGAGTCCATCCGCGTCTCCTGGCCGCAGGACGGTTCGTTCGAAGTCAGGTCCATGGGCAAGACAAATACCGTGAAAAGCTTCCAACGCCAGATCGACATTTATCGGCACGCACCAGCGGCGATCTCAGGCATATAGCAGCGAGCGCCGGGATAAAGAGGGCTTCGACATCAGCACACCGCAGGGTCAAAAAATGGACCCTCTGGCACGTTAGTCAAGAGTGCCATTTGGCGGGCCCAGCGGCTGCGACGAGATCGACCTCCATCCGACTGTCGGCGGCTGCGCCGTCGCCCCGTAGTATCATTCGCCAGTTATTCTCCGACGCGGTCCGCATTGAAGACCCGCGGTAGCCGTCGAACTTGTGTGTCCATTCCCTCGGCCCTCGGGAGGCTTCTCCACCAGGGTGGGGATCAAAGGAGCGATGAACGCTAGCCGGCTGGGGCTGGCAGTTACTCGTTTACGCATGGAATCGTGTCTAGGTCGCAGGCATATATCCGCGCTCCACACGTCCTAACGTTGGTTGAGATCGGCAGCCAGACCGGCCAGCCACTCTGTGCGCCAAGCGGATAGAGGTGAGTGTCGATCGCGAATTGCAGAAACGGTTGCCAGCGGATAATTGCAAAGTCAGCGCGTCACGCGTACGGATCCATAAGCCCCAGCGCGCTTACATCCATAAGCACCCCAAACCCAATGATCTGCTCCAGCGCAACGTTGCGAGACAATGTTCCCAAACTTTTGGCCGGTTCGGACTTCATGCGGCTGACCAGGGCGTATCGATTGTAGACCGCCAAACCGACCATCGCGACGAATAGGCTGATCTTGAACAGGAGAATTCGACCGTAGCTGTTGCGCGGATCGGGGAACGAGCCAAGCATTAGCCAAGTGGTCATAGCGCCCGTAAAAAAAATGAGCGCAACCGCCACCATACCAAAGCGGGAGAAGCGCCACAGGACGGTTTCCACGCCTGCGACTTCGGATGGATGCCGCTGCGCTGCCGCGATTAGCAGGCCGAGGGGCAGGAGGCCACCTATCCACGCCCCGGCACTTGCAACATGGAGAGCTTGAGTCAGTGAGGCTAGAAGGCCCAACGCCGCCGCGTGGCCCTGCCAACCCTCACAGGTCAGTAGCAAGAAAGCCGGCCCGACGACCAATTCGGGCCGCCCCGAGAAGCTGATCACCAGGAGCAGGAGAACGAGCGAAAGGCGAACAAACCAAACAGTTCCGAAGTCGCTTTCCATGAGAACGCCGTGCAAGGTGTCAACCATACCCTCGCGTCCGGAGAGCCCGGCCGTAAAGCACAGCAGCCAAATTGCCGCGAAGATTGCGGCCGCAAGTGCGAGGGCAGGATTGATGTTACGGGGTAGAGGCGCAAGCGCGGAAGCCGCGGTTCTGTCTAGCGCATAGAAAGGGAAGAGTGCCGACCCGAATAGAATCATCACTGAGAGGAAGTAGACCCACCGGGCGAAGGCCAGAGTGCCATCAACGTCCATTTCTACGGTCTGACTTCAAATTTGAAATTGCCCTTCACCTTGTGCCCGTCTGCTGACAGCGCGTGCCAATCAACTTGATAAACACCCGGCGCAAGGGACCTTGATACAGGTGACACCATGTCCTCATCCTGCACCGCGATCTCCGTGGTGATCTTCGCACCATCCGGCCCCGACAGATCGATGCCCGAGAATCGAGCCTCAATGGGTTCGCTAAAGCGCAGTCGAATCTCAGTGGGCGGAGCGGCAATGTTGCTATTGATCTCTGGAGTAGCCTCGACCAATCGAGCATGCGCAAGCGCCTGGCCGGATAATGGCACGCTCCACAGCGCAAGTGTGGCGATCATTCGGATAGTCCGGTTCAACGCGAACTCCTCCCGCGACGACGGTCATCAAAGACTATGCACTTCCTGACGAATATACGAATATTTGGTATTGCAGGGCCGCCACCGTTCGAGCTGTCACGAAATTTTCCATTTGCCGGAAAAGTGATGGGAGATCAGGCCAACACGCTACCGACCGCCGAGACTCTCGATTGAAGGTCACGGACGCCGCAAGCGTTTGTAATTATCAGGACAAGCGCGGGCGAAACAAGCGTTTGCGCCCGCGTGACTCCATTTCAGCTATTTAACCGGGATCATGAGATGTGCGTATGGAGTGCCCGGCCACATCACATAGGGCTTGGATGTGTCAGGCTTGGGGTCCGTCGGATAGCCCTGCATCATGTCCATTGCGTTGACGATCATCACATGCGGGCCGGTCTCTATCCAATTGTTGCCTTCCTCGGGCTTCGTCGCATAGGGATCGGTGTTGCTGCCATCGGTACCGCCGGACAGCATGTACATGAAGCCGACCTTGCCCTTGGGCGGTTCCTTCTTTTCCATCCATGCCATCGCCCATTCCATCGCGTTGGCATCGCCGCACATTGGGTCCGGGCCGGGCGTGGACGGGCTGTCTGGCATGCACCAGAAGCCGTTCTTGCCCTCGCGCAGGGTGCGCATGGCGCCCTTTTCATCCGCGGCGTAGACCGCAGCGCCGCTTGCCACGGCAGGGGGTGCAGCAGATTCAGCGCTCTTGATCATCGCAGCGTCGTCGGCGGCTGCGCCTTGCATCGTAACCAAACTGCCTGCCGCCAAAAGGGCAGCGACCGTCAGAAGCCGTTTCATGGCCGTTCTCCGGTTGAGTTGATCTTGTGCATGATGTCCGACGCACGGCTTTCCGAAGCCGTTTGTCGGTGATCAAACACTAGCAGATTACATGCCTCCGGACAATTTACGTTTTAGCGCTGTCTAATGTCTTTGCAGGGGGCGTGCTATTAAACGGGGGCCTTCAAATCGGTCACGAAACTCCTGAGGGTTCACTAACCAAGATGGTGCTGTTCAGCGAGTGGCCAAATTTGCGCGGTTTCCCAGCAACCTTGCTTGCGTCGTCAAATCGCCACCTGCCCAACCCTAGATTAGCCCGCGCATCGTCAGTTCAGCCTTCAGATAGGCATAATAGATCGGCGCGGCGACAAGACCTGGCATACCAAACCACGCTTCCATAAAAAGCATCGCCAGAAGTAGCTCCCAGGCACGCGCATTGATCCGCGAACCGATGATCTTGGCGTTTACAAAGTATTCGAGCTTGTGAATGACGATGAGAAAGGCAAGCGAGCCGAGTGCTGCAAGGAAGGAGATGCTGAGGCTGACAACCACGATCACGGTGTTGGAGATCAGATTGCCGATGACCGGCAGAAGGCCGGCGACGAAAGTCAGCGCTATCATTGTCCTGATGAATGGCAGATCGATGCCGAAGGACGGCAGAACAGCGACGAGATAGACCGCCGTCAGAAACGTATTCAACGCCGAAATCCGGATTTGCGAGAACACGATGTTGCGAAAGGCCTTGCTCAGAATGTTGACACGATCTGCCAGCGCGACCGCCAGTGGGCCGGGCTCGCGCGATGGCGCCGCCGAGCTCACCGCGATCAAGCCGCCGATCACCATGCCGACGATAATGTGGACCACAAGGACGCCGACATCCCGCCCGACGAGTTGAAGCTGGCCGGCATGTTCGCGGAGCCACCGGGCCGCGAAGACTTCCAGTTCCTCGATGTTTGATGGAAAATAGGCCATCGCCCAGGTCGGGAGATGGACGCGCGCGGTATCGATGATCTCGGCCATCTTCTTGAGGAGCGTCACGACGTTCTCCGAACCGCCAGTCAATTGCGACATGCCGCTAAAGATAGCGGCGGCTATCAGGAGCGTGAAAATCAATGCCACCAAGGTCAGCGCAAGGCTTTTCGTCAGGCTGTTGGAAACGCCGATTCGATGGAGCATCGGTGCGGCGAAATGAACGAGATTGAACACGAGAAGGCCCGAAAGCAGTGCCGGAAGCAGCCCGAGTTCGAGAACGGCGACCAGCGCTATAAGCGCGAGCAGACACGACGCGAGATAGAACCGTGAGAAAGTCAGCACTTTTCACCTGCAGAAGCAGCCAAGTCCTCTCCGGGTTTCATTAGCTTTGATACCCGGTGATGCGCAAGCGAACACGCGTTCAACACGTGTGTAAGGCTAACCGCCTCGGAGGTCCCATGCTTGCGCGCCAGGTTGCCCGCTTTTGCCCCGCCTCATGCTCACGCAGGACGCGATGATCAGCTTTTCGGTAAACCGCTTTCTCTTCATCAGTCCGCCATTCAATCGAGGCCGGACCCTAATCTCAGATGGAGGAAATGCTCGTGGCAGGTCAGCCGCTCGAGAATGTTCATGCCGGTTGGCAAGAATGATGCTCTTCGTGGTGAACGCCGAAGTTCATTCCGCCGCGAAGACCATCAGATCCTCGAACGGGAACTCGACATGGTATTGGCCGGACGGAAGGGCGTCCCGGGAATAGGTCCGGATGGTCAGGTCATTGCCTTCGAAAATGACTTCATGCCGATCGCCAAGAAAAAGGCTCTCGACGCAGGTCATGGCGATACGTCCAGGGCCGTCCTCCCCGGACCATGTCACCCGCTCAAGCCGGACGAGTGCGGTGACTTTGGCGCCGACGGTCAACTCCTGCTGGGCACTGCCCACAAGATGGATGCCGTTCACGACAATTTCCGCACGGTTGCCGTTGATGGCGGTGACCACGCCGTCAAGGCGATTGCTGGCACCCATGAACTCTGCTGCAAACAGGCTCTTCGGCTTGTTATAGATTTGCTTGGGCGTTCCGTCCTGTTCGATCTGGCCGCCGTTGAGCAGCAGGATGCGGTCGGCGAGCGCCATCGCTTCCACCTGATCATGGGTGACGCACAGCGCCGATAGCCCGAGATTGGTGATGAGGCGGCGCAGCCAGATCCGCGCTTCTTCGCGTAGCTTGGCGTCCAGATTGGACAGCGGCTCATCGAGCAGAATCACGTTCGGCTCATAGACCAGCGCACGGGCCAGCGCCACGCGCTGCTGCTGTCCGCCGGAGAGCTGATGCGGATAGCGCTCGCCCAGTTTGCCGAGGCCGATGCTGTCCAAAGCCTTCTGGACGCGGCTCGCAACATCTGCCTGGGACACTTTGCGCAGCTTCAGGGGATAACCCACATTCTCGGACACCGTCCGATGCGGCCACAGCGCATAGGACTGGAATACTAGCCCGAGACCGCGCGTTTCCGGCGCCAGATTGATGTTCCGCCCGGCATCGAAAAGCGGTTTGTCACCGAGCAGTATCTTGCCGCTGTTGGGTGTCTCCAGACCCGCGACCGCTCGCAAGAGCGTCGTCTTGCCGGACCCGGAAGCGCCGAGCAAGGCGACGATCTGACCCGGTTCGACCGAGAAGGACACACCTTTCAGGATTTCAAGGTTGCCGTAACTGAGGCGCAGACCGTCTATGATGATGTCAGTCATTGAGGCGGACTCCAAAGCGCATCGCGAGGGCAAGACCGGTCACGATAATGACGGTGTTGATGACGGCGAGAGCGGAGACCAGATCGATCGCGCCGGTGCCCCAAAGGGAAACCATGAGCGAGCCGATCACTTCGGTTCCCGGTCCGAGCAGATAGACGCCCGTCGAATATTCACGGGCGAAGATCAGGAAGATCAACAGCCAGGCTGAGAACATGCCGCCGCGGATGAGCGGCAGGGTGATGTCCCTGGCAACCTGGCCCTCGCTGGCGCCAACTGACCGGCCGGCTTCCTCGAGCTCCTTGCCGATCTGCAGGAGCGTTCCGGAAATCAGCCGCATGCCATAGGCGAACCACACAATGGTATAGGCGAGCCATACCGAGATCATCGTGGCACGCAGGGGTGCGATCGGCTTGAAGAACAGAAATATCCACAGCATGGCGAGGCCAGCCACAATGCCCGGCATCGCCCGCGGTATCATGGCCACGTAGTCGACGACTTTGGTCAGGGGTGCGCTCGAGCGATGACCGGCGAGTGCCACGGCAGTATAGGCCGCGATCGAAGCCGCGCCGCCGACCACCGCGACGCCGACCGTGTTGACAATGGCGCTGACGACATTCGGATAGTCAGCGAGATCGCGATAGTGATCCAACGTCAGCACCTGGAAGATATTCACCCCGACGCCCCAGCTTGTCACCAGTGAACGAATTGCGACGCCGGCCACCGGTATGATCACGGTGGCCGCGAACCAGGCCACCACAAGCGCGAAGGCCGGCCAGCGAAGAGCGCCCAGCCGGATGGGGTTGTGCCGACTGCCCTTGCCTTTGACAGACACATAGCGGCTGGCGTTGCGCAGCATGTAGCGCTGCAGCACCACCAGCGGCAGCGCGATCATGATGATCGCCACCACCACTACGGCCATCAACTGGTAGGAAGGAACACCGAGCTTGTTGGTGAGCTTGTAGAGATAGGTGGCGAGAACCAGCACGCCTTCCGGATCGCCAAGCACCAGCGGCAGGCCGAAAAGTTCGAAACCGAGGAAGAACACCAGAACCGCCGCATAGAGCACCACCGGCATCACCATGGGCAGCGACACACTGGCGGCGACGCGCCAAGGGCCGGCGCCGGCGGTGCGTGCCGCCTCTTCGAGGTCGGCGCCAACGTTGCGGAGCGCCGCCGATGCATAGAGATAGACATGTGGGACATGGGTCAGCCCGGCAATGATCGCGATCGATGTCACCGAATAGACATTCCAGGGCACGTAGCCGATCATCGACTTGACCGCCAGCGAGACGAAGCCGACTGGTCCCAGTGTCATCACATAGCCGAAGGCCAGCACCACCGCCGACATGAAAACCGGGATCAGGATAATCGGCTCCAGCCAGCGCTTGCCCGGCACGTCGGTGCGCACGATGATGAACGCGAGCAGGATTCCCACCGGAACTGCGATCACCGTCATGCCCACCGCGAGCTTGAGCGAAGTCGTCAGCGCTAGCCAGAAATCCGCGTCCGCGAGGATGAAGCTGTAGGCGTTCAGCGACAGATGCGCGGTTTTCTGGAAGAAAGGCGCGGACAGAAAACTCTGATAGATGATCAGGGTGACCGGTGCCAGCACCACCAGGATGGCGAGGAGGTTGGTGCTGACACGAAAGACACGGAAGGGCATGATCGCCTCGAACAAAGCCGGGGGCCGTCCGCTAGCAAGAGCGCAAGCGCGCCGTTCCGATGATTCTTAACAGCAAGAAGGGTGAGAGAGCCGACTGTGGAGGCACTCCCGATCAAGCGATTACTCGCCCTTCATGGCTTTCTGCCACTCGTTGAGGAACGCCAGCCGTGTCGTCTCGTCGAGACCTTCGAGCAGCTTGTCGTCGAGCGCGATCGGGTGAACGTTGTCACCGGCGGCGGCTTTTATGGACGCCAGCGTGGTTGCCCCTTCAACGTCATCACGAACGGCATAGAGCTTGATGTCGTCGGCGATCAGCTTCTGCGCGCGCGCCGACAGCAGATAGTCTACGAATAGCTTCGCAGCATTGGGATCCTTGGCTTCCGCCGGAATGACGGTGGCGCGGGTGGTCACCAGGACATAGTCCTTCGGGATTATCACACCAAGGTTCTCGTCCTTGGCTTGCTTGGCGAGGCCATATGAGCCGAAGATGCCATAGGCGATGGAATGTTCGCCAGACGTGACCTTCTCGATCATCGAGCCGGCGGAGCTGTAGAGCTTGATATGGGCCTTGCCAAAAGCCTTGTTAAGCGCCCAGGAATCGGTCCAGTTCTTGGCGTCCTGGTTGTAGAAATAGAAGCCGACACCGGATTTTTCCGGATCGTAGGACGCGATCTTGCCATCATATTCTGCGGTCTTCCCGCTCATCAGCTTGAGAAGATCGGCGTGGGTTGCGGGAACATCGCCTTCAGGCACGAGACGCTTGTTATAGACGAAAGTCACCGGGTCGGCGGTGGCACCATAGATCATGTCCTTGTAGGACGCCCAGGCCGGAAGGTGGGCCGCCTCCACGGATTTGTATTCCTGCGCATAGCCGTCTGAGGCAAGTTTGATCTGCAGATCGGGAGCCGAAGACCATGCGACATCTGCCGTGCCTTGGCCCGAAGCGGTTTCGGCAATGACGCGATTGTAGAGTTCGGTGGAATTGAGGTCAGAATATTCGACGGCGATGCCGGGGAATGCTGCTTCGAAGTCCTTGAGCAAGGGCTGGACCAGCGCCGCATCGGTCGTCGAATAGATGCTGAGGTGTCCTTCCGCGGTGGCGGCGGCCACCAGATCCTTGTAGTTGTCCGGATACCCGGCGGGGATCTCGGCAGCGGCGGCAAGCGTCGCGAAAGCGGCTGATAGCGAAAACGCGGCCATCATCGTCGCAAGACGATTTTTCATTAGGGTCTCCTCCAAGTTCGCCTAAATCGTACCTCCTCGAGGCACAAAGGGCGAGTATCATCCTGACCTGTCACCAACCTGTCACGGCGATGTCGAGGTTTGCTCAGGCGACTGGGCCCGATGGGTCGTGATCAGATTGTCGACGACAGCCGGAGCGGCCACATCGACGTACTGCCGGATTGTTGAAATCTTGGGGCGGCATCCTACGCGCGTCACGGTCGGTGGCCCTGCGCATCGATCATGGACTTGCTCCAATCCTCGATGAAGCGGCGGCGCAACGCCTCGTCCTGTACGGCAAGTAACGCAGGGCCGATGCGTATGGCGCGCGCGATACCAGACTCGCCAAGTTTTTCCGGGCCGTCCGCTCCCTCAGGCAATTGCCCGTTCTCGGCAAAGAAGAAGGCGCTATCCCTGGCAACCTTCTGTCCCCGGGCTGACAGAACGTAGTCGAGAAACCGTTTGGCAACGTCCATATTCGGTGCCGTCTTCGGAATGAGCGCGCCACGACTGAGTATCAGCGCATAGTCCCGCGGGACAACGACCCTCAAGTCGGAATTGCCCCTGGCCGCCGCGTAGGCGTATGACCCGATCATATTGTAGCCTATATATAGGCTCCCGTTTGCAACGTCCTGAAGGGTCTCCGCGGTGCAACAGCGCACCACAGTTTCCGCTCGGCTCATGCTTTCCAGAAGCCGACCGTAGACCGCCGTCGTCTGCCGCGCATCACTGAACGCCAATAGGTAGCCGATGCCCGAAAGTCGGATGTCGAACGTTCCGACCCGTCCGCGATAAAAATCGATCCGCCGCCTGAGAAGATCGGCGAGTTCGATGTGGGTGCGCGGCACGTCGCCGGACGGCACGAGGCGGGCGTTATAGACGAAGACGGCCGGTTCGTAGGTAAAGCCGAATACCTCGTCGCGCCAGTTTGCCCAATTGGCGACATGCGCGGTTTCCGCCGACACGTGCGGCGCCGCGCAGCCGTCATTGGCGAGCTTCACGAGTTGGTCCACCGACGGCGACAACAAGATGTCGCCCAGCACCGCGCCCGTCCGACAGGCTTCGCTGGCACGCTTTTGCAAGTCGTTGGTGACATATTCAACGTAGTCGATTGCCACGGCGGGGAAAACGGACTGAAAATCTCGGATCAGTGGTTCCATCGCCGCCAGATCGGTCGCAGCGTGGATCGACAGTCGATCCTTCTCCGGCTGCGGAGAAGGGAAAAATGCGCTGCTTCCTTCAGCAGCTCTTGCCGCCTGATCGATGCACAAGACGATTGCAGCCAGCAAAGCGAATGTCCGCGATGTTCCCGCTATCACCCTGCCTTCTCCCTGGCGATGGGCAACGTCAAGGTGACGGTGAACCCTTGCGTGCCCTTCCCGCCATCCTGGCTTTTCTCGCGGAAGGTCAGCGCGCCACCGTGAGCCGCCGCCACCTCCGACGCGATGGCGAAACCCAGACCTGCGCTGCCGTCGTGAGATTTGGACGTTTCGAAGCGCTGCGTAACCCGCTCCCACTCGCTCGGCGGAATGCCCTGTCCGTCATCCTCGACCTCGACATGGGCAAGCGTACCGTCGCTGCGTACCCTGACCTCAAGGCGCGACACCACTCCATGGCGCAGGGCATTGTCGATGATATTGACGATCGCTTCACGCAGGCTGACGGCGTCCGCAAGCACGACAGGTTCGTCGTCAGGCGCCTCGAAGGAGACGATGATGTCCGGATCGATGGTTATCGGAACCGCCGCACGGAAAGCGCGCCGTGCGACGTCTGCCAGGTGGTGCGGCTGAAGCTGCACGGAATCGGCACGATGGATGACCATGGCGTGGCTGAGCAACTGGTTGGTCAGGCGGGCAAGCTCACCGGCGCGCTGCTGTACGCGATCGAGATGCTGGCGGCTCGACTTGTCCAGCTTGGCGTGACTCAACAGATCGAGCTGTGCGGTTAGCGCCGTCAGCGGCGTTCTGATCTGGTGCGCCGCGTCGGCGATGAAACGCTGCAGGAGTTTCACGCGCTCGTCGAGTCGACTCATGAAATAATTGATGGAAGTGACGAAGGGCCGCAATTCTCGCGGGACGACGACCGTTACCGGCGTCAGGTCTTGTGGATCGCGACGGCGGAGCGTCGCTCCCAGGTGCTTGACCGGTTGCAGAGAATAGCGAATGGCCACCATCGCCCCAGCCAATGCCAATATGCTCATGATTGCCAGCAGGACGGTCGCTCTGAGCGTCAGTTCACCTGCGAGCGCGCGGCGCGCTTCCGTAGTCTGTCCAACGATGACATGCGCCCAACCGGATACGGCGGGATCGGACAGTGCGCGCGCCACCACCGCAATGCGGACCGGTTCGCCGCGATAATGCGCCGATTCCAATACCGGAACATCGTGTATTGCTGCCAGATCAACTTCTAATTGCAGATCGGCATAACCTGTCAGCGTCGCGCCGGAAGGGTCGATGACGCGATAGAAGATGCGATCGCGGCTGGCGAGGCCCAGGAGCTCAAAAGCCGACACCGGCAGGTTGACGATGAGCGAACCGGATTCAACCGTAAGGCTGTCTGCCATCTGGATGGCCGCACCAAGCAGAAGCCGGTCATAGGCGTCATCGGCGGCGGTTCGTGCGTAGTACCACGCCGCACTCACCAGAAGAGCCGCGCCCAGGCCCAGCACCAGCGAGATGCGGACCGCCAGGCGCGTGAAAAGGGAAGGCTCAGCCGGTATCATCGGAAGCCAGCTGATATCCCACGCCCCGCACGGTGACGATCTGCGCCTTGGCGCCTTCCAGTTTCTTGCGCAGCCGCCCGACATAAAGTTCGATCGCGTTCTGATTGACCGGCTCGTCAAACCCGAAAAGCTGATCGATAAGTTCATCCTTGCTGAAGACGCGGCCTGGCCGCGACGCCAGTATCTCAAGCAACGTCATTTCTCGTCGTTTCAATTGCACCTCGCGCCTGCCTACCCGGACCGAGCGGCTGCCGCGGTCGAGCACGACATCGCCGCATTGTACGATGTTGGTCGCCTCGCCGCTTTTTCGCCGCAGCAGAACACGGGCGCGCGCCTCCAATTCGCGGAAATCGAACGGTTTGACCAGATAGTCGTCGGCGCCGAGATCGAGCGCGCCAACGCGGTCCTCTATCTCGGAACGGGCCGTCAACATCAGAACCGGGGTTGTATTTCTTGCCTGCCGGAGCCTTCGAACGATTTCGAACCCGTCGAGGCTGGGCAGCATGACGTCGAGGATGACGAGATCGTAGCAGGTGAAATCGAGGATTTCTGCGGCAGCACGGCCGTCCGTCTCCCAATCGACTGCGTGGCCGATCGTTTCGAAGCGGCGGCTGATAGCCTCGCCAACGTCGCGCGTGTCTTCGACGAGGAGAATTCGCATGCCGGAGCATTTGCACGGAAGCAGCAGCCTATCAAGCGTCGCCTCTTTGCGGAGAGGCGCTTGACATCATCTGCAGATCACGCGTTGGCTTCAGCCCTGTTACCGTCAGCAGTTCAAGCTCTCCAATCATTTGTGCTTTATCGACGGGCTGCGCGATGTCGTCTGCCGTCATGTTGATCCTTGCATCCACGCCAAGAACGGGGCGCGTCGGTACATGACCCGCGCTGCAAGCCACGGCTGGATACGCATTTTGCCGCATTCAACGTGTTCGACCGCACCGTGGTCAGTCGCTGGTAGATGCACCACCATCGCCATCAGGGGATTATGCTTCTGGCGATCGTGATGCTGATAGCGATTGCGCAATGCCATCAATTGCGCTTCAGAGAACGTACCCAATTGCGTCATAAGAGGATATCATGCCGACAGGCGATGGCAGTTTGAGCGACATTCTTGGAATCTTGTCGGTTCTCCTACTCGTGGGCGCAAACGGCTTCTTTGTCGCCGCCGAGTTTTCCCTGGTCGCCGTGCGCCGAAGCCGAGTTGCCGAACTTGCCGCGGCTGGGCGGCTGAACGCGGCAGCGCTCCAGCGGGCCGTCGACAACCTCGATGCCAATCTGGCGGCGACCCAGCTCGGCATCACCATTTCATCGCTGGCACTCGGCTGGATCGGCGAACCTGCGCTCGCGCATCTCGTCGAGCCTCTCCTCGTCGGGCTGCTGGGGTCGTTGGCGACTGCGGGCTCACATACTGTCGCCGTCGCGATCGCTTTCATCATCATCACCGCGCTTCACATCGTGCTTGGCGAGCTCGCACCAAAAAGTCTGGCACTCCAGCGCAGCGAAGACACTGCGCTCTGGGTCGTGCGTCCACTCGGTCTGTTCCTCTTCCTGCTCAGGCCGGCGATTCTAATGCTGAATGGTCTCGGCAACCTCGTTCTGCGACTCTGTGGCCTGCACCCGGGAACCGGTGAGGATTCATTGCACTCGCCAGACGAGCTGAAGCTTCTGATCTCGGCCAGTCAGGAAGGCGGGCTGTTGCAGCAGGCGCAGCGGGAGATGGTCGAGCGGGTCTTCAATATCGGCGAGCGCCGCATCAGCGACATCATGACGCCTCGGCCGGATATCGACTGGATCGACGTGGACGATGACCGAACCGAGATTCTTCGTACGATCCGCGATTGCCGCCATGAGCAACTCCTTGTCGGCAAGGGCGGTATCGATGAACCGCTCGGCATGGTCCTGAAGAAGGACTTGCTCGACCAAGTCCTTGACGGCCAGCCTCTCGATCCGATGGCGATCATCCGTGAGCCGCTCGTCGTTCATGAATCAACGCCGATCTTCAAGGTGCTGGAGCAGTTCAGGAAGGCGCCCGTCAGGGTAGCAATGGTCCTCGACGAGTACGGAGGCCTGGAAGGAATTGTTACCCAGACCGATTTGCTCGAAGCCATCGCCGGCGACCTGCCAGACATTGAAGGCGAAGAGCCGGATATCGTCGAGCGTGAAGACGGCTCCCTTCTCGTGGATGGTATGATGTCGGCCCAGGACGCCTTCGATCGCCTTGGTTTTCGAGCACGGCCAACTGAAGGCGACTTCCATACGATCGCAGGATTTGCCCTGTTTCGACTAGGGCATCTGCCTGAGGTCGGGGAACATTTTGATTATGGCGGCTGGCACTTCGAGATCGTGAACATGGATGGCCGGCGGATCGAGAAACTGCTCGCACGAAGGAACTCTCCCACGGAGCGGCAAGAAACATCGGAGTAAGAATGCCCGGGTTCCTGCAAGGCAGACGTGGCACAATCCCCGAGACCCGTTCAACGATCATCGAAAATCACGCATCAGGCGGGACAGGATTCCCGGATTGTCGTGACGACAAAATGCTGCCTCGTTTTCGCAAGCGACGATGTCGACGGTCGCTCTCGCAAAGACACGGTGGCTGGCGGATATTTGCGAGCTTTTTCGCCTGCATGTTATTGTTATTGTCGTTGGCGTCGTCATTTTCATCTTTCCCTGGTTGCTCGGCGGCGCCCTTCGTTTATCCCGTAAACCCGGCAGTCGTGGTGGTGATTCTGCCGTTGGTCATGATGACGCGGCAGTTTGTTACCTGCGTTGCTCCCTTCCCTGATGGCCTTTGGAACGGCTTGGGGCTAGCGGACGGCTGGGTTTCGCCTGTATTGAAGAAAAACTCGCCAACTTGTCCAAAGTGTCAACGGAGCATTGCCCTTACCTTATCGCCGCTTGGAGTGTGATCGGCAATCATGGTACCGCAATGCCGGGAGACGACGATGCGTGTCATTTTCCGATGTGATCCAATGTTGGTCGAGCATTTGCCACGCCCGATCCTGGCGCGCGGCGCTCTACCGGATTGGCTGCGCGCAATGCCCGCCACTTCCTTTTCGGCGATCCACGGCCGCGACATTCGTACGCTCAAGCAGTGCCCGCCGATCATCGACGCAATGACCTATGGCTTCATGATCCTCCTGCCATGCGACGTCCTCGTCGACAAACGGACCTTTTCCTGGGACTGGCAGATTCCAGACCCGGTCACCGGGAACCATCCCCGAGCGCCTTTGAGCTTCCACACGCCGGGGCAACTCGCCGGCAGCCCGTTTGCCACTCCCGGTCAAGCCGCCCTCAAATTCAACAGCTTCTGGACCATACAGGTCGAGAACGGCTGGTCGCTCTTCGCGACGCATCCGGTCAATCGCGAGGATCTTCCCTTCAGGCTGGTGACGGGCCTGGTGGATTCCGACCGGTTCAACGATGGAGGCATCAATTTCCCGGCGGTCTGGACTGAGCCCGAGTTTCCGGCGTGCTCAGGAAAGGAACCTCGGTCGCGCAGTGCTTTGCGGTTCCACGGATTGGGCCGCAGCTGGAATACGAGGTGTTCGACGAAAAGCGGCAGGCATCGTATGCGCAGACGGTCACGGATGTCCTGTCAACGCCCGGTGTGTACCGCAAGCGGTTTCGCGCCAGGCGGGGACGCTCCACCAGCGAGTGAGCGACACAGCGCTTCCTCATCAAGCCACAGCCGGCCGCTAGACGCCGATGTGAGTGCCATGGCGATGTCGCCGAACGTGGATGGGCGCAGAAGGCAATCGAATACGCAGCCATGGCCCCGTCGAGGTCGCCGACTTCCTGCAGGACGACACCCAGATTGACGGCAGCTTCCGGGGCGTCCGGACTCATCTTCAGCACCCGCCGATAGGCTTGAGCGGCGCTGCCGAACTTGCGCATGTCCTGACGCACCAGCCCGAGGTCAAACCACGCAGCCGGATGCCCACCGCCGGCGGCAGCGCGTTCGAGGAAGCCCTCCGCTTCGGCAGGCGCACCGCGTTGCCAGGCAAGGCGCCCGAGGCGCGCCGCTGCCTCCTGGGATTTCGGATCCCGCTGCAAGACAAGTGTCCAGCATTCGCGCGCGGCCGGGGCGTCGCCTGCCTGATCAAGGGTACGTGCTCGCTCGATGAGGATTTCCGCCTGCAATGATAGCTTGGCTGCGCGATCCAGCTGTTGCAACGCCGCTTCAAACCTGCCTTCGGCACGGGCAATCCTGCATGCCAGAATCAAGGCAGGCACATTGTCCGGGCGAACGGCAAGGCTCGCTTCGATGCGCGCACGGGCCCCCGGCATGTCTGCTCTTGCGAACAGGACCGCCGCCAGAAGATGGCAAAGCGCTGGATCGCCCGGGTGCTGCCCCAGGCCCAATGCGCACAGATGCATCGCTTGGTCGTGATTACCGGAATTGAAAGCAGCCACCGCCCAGCGGATCAGATCGCCACTATCGCTTTGATTGTGCGCGTTGTTGCTCGGACACTCACTGGCAGTCATGTCCTCAAGCGCCCGATGTCGATTCCAATCATGTTTGGCGGGGCCGCTTGCCATAAATCGAGCAGAGTAGCCGATTTGCAGCCTCGCTTGTCATCACGCTTAACCGCTCCAAAGGCAAAAAGGCCACCAATCCGCCCCAACTGCTGCTCCCGTGCCCTTGGGCACACACGCGCTAGTGGCGACCATTCTATGAGCGCGCTTGTAAATATTGGCTACTCGCAAGGGATGTCGATAGGCGTTCGCCAGCAAAAGTGGTCTCATGTTGACCAGCTTTTCCGGTGTAAATCTGGTCAGCGGTCCAGAAACAGCCAGCGCTCCGACAAGGCCCTCGCTGCCAGAAAAAACCGGTACGGCCATCGTCGCTGTTTCAGAATCTCCCTCCCCGAGCGATACAAACGGAATCTTCGCCATAAGAGCTATTCGCATTCTAGGCTTAGCGAGACTAAACCGAGCAAGCACTTGGCCAGCTGCATGATGGTCAAGCGAAAGCACATCGCCCTCTCGGATTTGATCCCGGATCAAATGGCGACAGTCTGCACGAAACAGGCAAATGCTGCGATTTCCCTCCTTTCGAAAAAACGATGCGCTTTCATTCGCCCGTTCAACAAGGCTCAAAAGGAGAGGCCGAACGAAGGCCTCCATCTTAAAACGACGACGGTAGAATGAGCCCAATATCATCGGCGTAGGGCCGGCAGCAAAGCGCTTGTCCGCCATGCGAACAATGTAGCCACTCCGGACAAGGGATTCCGTTAACCGAAGGATCGTGCTTTTGTAGAGGCCTGTTCTAGAAGAAATCTCGGCCAAGCTTAAACCTTCGTCGCGCTCTGTGAAGCACCCGAGGATCGAAAGCGCGCGATCGACAGCTTCAACCCCTCCCGCTCTTGTGTCTGCTTGGAGCCTGCCGGACATAATGTAGGGAGCACAACACTGGCGCGTCGGTTGCGGCAGGCTGCGTTACAGCTTCGCTAGGCATCCAGGTTTGGCCGGTATCCGGATTCAGGAGGATGATCGCAGAACGCGGATCTCCAGATGTCAAACCCCGATGGTCCCCGGCGCGGATCGTGAACAGCGGAGTTTCCGCCACATCCTCGGCTGCCGCTACTGTCAAAACAATGCTTGCGGGCGCCACTGCGCTCATGGCAACAAACGGGCTAATCTTTGTTGACATTTCTCGTCATCGATGCCTGCCATTATAGCCACGACCGTTCAGGACGGAATCGATGCGGCGCAAGATCGCCTTGGAATATCGAGGTAGGCGATAGCGAACCTCGGTCGTCTGAGTTTTTTGGCGGGCTGAAGTAGGAGGCTTGAGGTGTGTAACACGCGTTGGGCCATTGGTCGCTCGACAGCGGCCGAAATCATGGAGCTGAGGTTTGATGAATAAGATTGCCTTACTTCCTCTGGTGACGTATCCGGAAGCGAATTCCACCAAAATCGTCTTAAACGCAATCGCGGTGGTCAAGCACATTGGCGCGGCGCTTCACGCATTAACGATCAATGTCGATATCCCGGGTATTTCCAACCCGGTGTCGAGATACTTGATCAACCTTCCCGAAATGATCCGGGAGACAGAAGCGACCAGCCGCAAGCACGGGCTCGATTTGCTGGAGGCATTGAAAGCTGAAGCGGCACGTGTCGGATCGTCCCTGACAACCGAGGAGATTGCTGTTCAGCCGGCATCTGTCAGCGATGTTGCGGCAGTGAAGTCACGCTATTTCGATTTTGCTTTGATTGGGTTGGAGCCAAATAACCAGACTGCGCGCATGACCGTTGACGCGGTTCTGTTTGGTTCGGGCCGACCGACCATAATTCTGCCGGAAAGCGCAAATGTTGGTGCAATCGATCATGTTATCATCGCTTGGGATGGGAGTCGCGTTGCGGCCCGGGCCGTTGCCGACGCGTATGAGTTTCTGCAATGTGCGGCAAAGATAACCGTACTGACGGTGACAATCGAAAAGCCGCTGCGCGATATTGGCGAAAGCCTTGCTTTAAGCCTGAGAATGCGTGGCCTTCCCGCTGAGGGAGTCTCAATCGATGCGGAAGATCGCCCCATTGGCGTTACGCTTCAGGAGCGCGCTGTCGGCATGGGCGCCGATCTGCTTGTCATGGGTGCGTACGGCCATTCCCGGATGAGAGATTTTGTCGTGGGTGGCGCAACCAAGGGCGTTCTGGGCGATCTGCGCCTGCCTGTCCTTTTGTCGCACTAGAAATCTGCAAATCTGGCCTCGAGTAGCGGCGGCAAGTTGGCTCCTACGGTTGCGCCAGCGGCGTCAAAGGAACCAGCTACGAGTTCAAGACGAAACCGTGCCTAATTCTCTTGAGTTGCGGATTGTTTCGCCTTCGAAATTCGAACTCGAACTGAACTGGGGAGCATACCCGTTCGCGCCGCCTACGATTGATTCCTGCCCTTGCCAGAGGCAGACAATGACGGTCCGCCTTTGGTGCCCATCAAATCCACGCCTGCAGCCATTTGAGGCCGAAGGCGCCGGGAGCCAGAATACCTGTGGCCCAGACGAAGGCTGAGGTGATGTTGGCAATCTGAAACGTCAAGGCGGGCATCTTACAGATGCCCGCCGCCAATGGCACGGATGCGCGCAAAGGACCGAAGAAGCGCCCAAAGAACACCCCGGCCACCCCCCATCGCTCGAAGAACAGGTGACCGCGCGGAATGAGGTTTGGATAACGTGACAGGGGCCAATAGTGCGAAACCCCGTTTCCCAACCGCGTGCCGATCCAGAAGGACAGCCAGTCCCCCAATGCCGCCCCAATGGCGGCGGCAAGCCACAGGGGCCAGAATGCGATACCGCTTTCGCCGATGAGAAAACCGACACCGATCAGGATCACGGTTGCAGGCAACAACAGAGAGATGAACGCCAGCGATTCCCCAAAGGCCAGCACGAGCACCAGCGGAACACCCCATGCTTCATGCGTCCGGATAAACGCGATCGTCGCTTGCGTGACCTCATCGAGGCTCATTCATCACTTTCCAATTCGCACCAAGCGTGACCGACGGTTGACATCTCACCATATCGGTCCCTCTGGCAAAGACCTGCCGCGCAGGAAAGGGAAATCGTGCAGACGTGTAGCGGCCGAGCAACGCACACGGCGCAAGTAACCATTCAGAAGGATCTTCCTCCCGCTCTGATTGACAGAACCCACGGGATCGACCTTAACTCATTCTTAACAAAGGTGGTTGGGCGGGTCGGATGAGTTCCTCACGAGTGCGGTTGGGCGTACGGTTGGGCGGCGGTGCGGTCGTTGCAATCATTGCGATAATGTCCACGTGGTCGGCGGCGACGGCTTCACAGTCGATGCCGATCGGTGGCTTTACCTCGCAGCCGATCGGTCACTACGATTTCTGCAAATCCCATCGGGCCGAATGTGAGATCCGCTCACGCGACAATGGTCCGGAGCACATGACCGGAAAACTCTGGCGGCAGATTACGAGCGTTAACCTGACGGTCAACAACAACGTCAAGCCGATGAGCGATCTCGACCAGTACGGACAGGACGAATTCTGGGCTTATCCGGACAGTGGTTTCGGCGATTGCGAAGACTATGCGCTGGAAAAGCGTCGCCGTCTGATAAACAGCGGCATTCCTGTGTCGGATCTGCTGATGACGGTTGTTCGCAAGCCCGACGGCGAGGGTCATGCAGTGCTGACTGTTCGTACCGACACGGGCGACTTCATCCTCGACAACCTCACCGACACGGTGCGCCGCTGGGACCAGACCGGCTACCGCTTCCTGAAGAGGCAAGCCGGCACCGACACGGGGCGCTGGGTCTCCCTCGATGGCGACAACCCGCTGGTCAGCGCAATCAAGTGACGGTAGTGTAACAGTTCACCCCAAAGTTGACGCCTTGCCGAAAGAGATCTCTGTGGCTGATGCGCAGCCTGCTCTTCGTCTTAGGTCGGAGTGTTCGTCGTTGTTAAGGCTTTGTGTCCGGCTTCGCCTGATTGCTGCTCGCCCCCTTCGACGAGCACACTCAATGGCGCTGTCGCCTCCGGGCAGCCGCTCTGAATTTTTTTCCATGACGAAATGTTGAGAACCATGTCGCATTGCGCGAGTTCCGGTCCAGACGGCAATTGCAGACAGGCGAATTCACCGTGATGGAACGTCCGGCCGTTGGCGAGGCACTGACATTCTGCCCGCGCGGGCGTTGCAACAAGCGCCGCGAAAACCAGGATGCAAGAGGCATGGAACGTCCTCATGCGAAATCATAGCACGATCCGGAGCGGGCGCCAGATCGCCCAGCATGAGCTACAGCGCCGTGATGATGACGAACGCAATCGCGACCGCGGTGGCATGGGAACCGGCGTTGGCGAGCGAGCCCGGGAGGCCACTCAGCAGAGGCTCGATCAGATGCACAGATCAGCACCCGTCGCCGGCCGCTCCGGCGCCCGTGAGCAGTAGCGCCATTAGCGCGGCGAGAACTCGGACGCTCCGCCTCGCCCAATTTCGACCCTCTCACGCCCTCGGCAACGCAACCCTGGATGAGGACCGCGTCATTCCACACGCAAATAACCGGTCAGGCCGCTCTTCTGATGTTCAATGACGTGGCAATGGAATGCCCAATTACCCGGATTGTCAGCGACCAACGCCACTTCCATCACTTCTTGCGATTTAAGAAGGGCCGTATCTGTTACAAGCGACGCAATTTTGCGCTTGTCGGAGCGTAGCAGACGGAAAGACATACCGTGCAAATGGATCGGATGATCGTTCGGCGTTTCGTTGCGAAGGCGCAGAACATAGCTTTTGCCTCGTCTTAGAGCCGCGAGCGGATCAACTGGCCCCGGCGCGTCCCCTCGCCAGGCGACGCGGTTGATCGACCAGAAGGTGTAGCCGAGCGTGCCGCAAACACCCGGCGCCGGCGCATCACCATTGGGCGACCAGCCAAAGACGAAGTCCATTGTCTCGGGATCGGCAAGATCCGGCTCCGGTACGCGATTCGGCCGCAGCGGCTTGAGTTCGCCAAGCGTCCGCCCCGCGCTGGCGCCGATAGGCCGGAATCGGACGAGAACGCGAGGTCCCTTGGCTGTTCTGAGATTCAGGCTGACGATCTCGTCTTCGCCATCAGGCACGCGGAGGGCGATATCGGCGCGCTGGCCGGGCGCGATGACAATGCCCCGAGGCGCAACAGGCTGCGGCAGCGGGTTGGCATCAAGAGCGATCACTTTGGCCGTTCCGCCATCGAGGTCATAAGTGCCGATACGGGTGACATCCGTGACTGCCAAACGCAGGCGCACAAGGCTGCCCGCCGGCAGATCGTAAATCGGGGTGACTTCCCAATTTACTGTCGAGACCGTACCCAGCGTGCCGCCGCGCGCAGCGTTGCGTGCCTTGAACAATTCGATGAACTGGCCGTCTTCGCCGAGACGGAAGTCGCGTATATTGAGCGGCAAATCCTGGTCGAAACCGGCATCTTCGTCATCTTCGACAACAAGCATGCCTGTCAGACCGCGGGCCATCTGATCGAGCGTGTTGCAATGCGGATGATACCAATAGGTGCCGGCATCCGGCGGTGTCAGAGTGTAACGGAAGCTTTCGCCCGCCGCGATGGGACGCTGGGTGAGATAAGGCACGCCGTCCATGGCATTGGCGATGCGCAATCCATGCCAGTGCACACTCGTCGCTTCATCGAGATCATTGACCACGTCTATGGAAAACGGCCTACCTCGCAATAAACGCAGAGTGGGCGGCGGCCCGCCCGCACCGAAACTCATCATCCCTTTGGTGACGGTGCCGGGCAAAATCGACCGACTGATCGCTGAAACCGGCAAGGTCAGATCGGCTGCTACGGCCCTGCCGGCAATCAGCCCGCCTGCAGCGCCGACAGCTACTGCTGCCGTGCCGCCCAGCAAGAATCCCCTCCGCGACATTCCCGACATGAAGCAGCCCTTTCAATGGAGTATAGCGGACGTGGTGTTGTTGTCTCTTCGTTCACGAATTTCGAACCCTGGCAATGATTCAAGGTCAAGGTGGCGTAGTCTCCGAAGGACTTCAACTGAAGTTGGAGTTTCACTTGCTTTTTGATGATTGCCACACAACGTCGCACTGAGCCGCGAGGCGTCTACGTGGCAGCTCTCGCCGAACGGCGTGTTGTGGGTGTAGCGTGCCCGATTGGCAGGAGTTACGACGCAAGCTATCCCCTTGCCGGAAATGGGCTCGCCTGAAACAGCACATTTGAAGCGGCCACCGTCTCTTAAACGCCCATAAACGCAAACGCCCATAGACGCTCATCACTCGTCAGCGCTCTATCTCGGCCCATTTCTGCTCGCCGCAGGATCGGTGCAAATACGGTCATCCAATTTCAATAACGGAACCCTGTAATGCTGCCGTCACATACGGTGGCTAGGCGGATGCAGGGCGCCCTGCCCGTCCAACCTTTGGAGACAACCATGCGCGCGTTGCCGACTGTCATGGCGCTTGCGGCCCTGCTGGGCACGCAGCCCGCTTTCGCCGAATTCGTCACAGCTTTCGATTTTCCGCAGCCGAAAGACACCAGCGAATTTTACACGGTTATCGAGATTCCGGCGGGAAGCTTCACCAAATATGAGATCGATGCCGAGACAGGCCATGTCGTCGTCGATCGATATCAGTCCATGCCGGTCGTCTATCCGGCCAACTATGGTTCCGTTACCAGTTCGTTGGGCGGCGACGGCGACCCGTTGGATGCGCTTGTCTTCACCCGGGAACCCGTTGTGCCCGGTGCTCTGATCAAAGTCCGCGCCATCGGCGTGCTCAACATGGTCGACGGCGGCGAAGCGGATGACAAGATCATCGCTGTGCCGGCTACGGATATCGATCCGCAATATGACGGGGTCAAGACCATCGATGATCTTCCGGCCATCGAACGACAGCGCATCGAGGCATTCTTTCGAGTTTACAAGCAGCTACCTGAAGGCCGCAAGGCCGTTGAGCTGAACGGCTTTGGTGGCGCCAACGTCGCCATCGACATGGTTGGCAAAGCCATTGAAAGCTACCGGAACAAGAAGGACTGACAGGAAAGCAGAATCTCAACAGGAAGCTCATCCATAGGGCTGGTTCCTAGCGGTGTTGGAACACCGCTAGGGTATGCGTTGGGCTTGCGTCGCACTGTTGGATGCGCGCAAACTGCGCTTCGCTTTAGCTCCGGGCGTTTGCTGTTGATAAAGCCAAATCGTTGGCTTTATCTCCGCCTTCGCCTGGTTTCTGCTCGTCCCCTTTGACAGGCAAGCCAAACGGCGCCGTCGCCTCGGGGCATCCATCCTGAATTTTTTTCCATGACGAAATGTTGAGAACCATGTCGCACTGCGCGAGTTCAGGACCTGACGGCAATTGCAGACAAGCGATTTCGCCGTGATGGAAAATGTGGCCGTTGGCGAGGCACTGGCATTCGGCCCGCGCGGGCGTTGCAGCGAGCGCCGCGAAAACCAGAATGTAAGAGGCCGTGATCGTCCTCATGCGCAAGATCATAGCACGATCCGGAACTGTCGCTAGTGTGAACGCTTCACAAGTAACTCGGCGGAGAACTCGTACCGCGGGCGCTCACGATCCTCAATCGTCGTTCGCGTCGGTTTTTGCCCTGTTGTCCGTATTTTGTGGCCCGAATCAAAGGCACGGCCAAGCGACCAAAATGACCAGCAAATCCATCGGCATGCCGCGCCCAACGACACCTGCCAAACTGCCGGCATGCATGACGAGCAGCGTTGTTCGAACCAACGGCCGCGATGATGCGCGACACGTTCAGGTTGAGGGAATGCGCGGGTCCTGAACGAGATAGAGCCGCGCAGTCGGCGTGAAATCAGTCACCAGGAATGAGAACGAAACCGTGCTCAGCGGATCGACCTCGCCTTTCCGGAACAGAAGATGGTCATAAGGTTCGAATTCACGACTGAATTCGGCGAAACTATCGGACCGAATTGCATCCGTTTCGCGGCGCGCCTGGTCGAACGAAAGCCCGTCGCTGGAATCGCTTGGCTGGTTGAGAATCTCCTGCAACTCGAACTCGAATTCGACCCAGGCGTGACCGCTGTTGTTGAGGGCAACGATCCTTAGGGAAATGAACCCGGTGGCATAGTTGCCGGAGGCACCGAATGGCTGAACCGGCCGGATGGCGCGTATGGTGAGGGTTACCGGGCTTGCCGACTCGAGTTCCTCGGTGATCACGACGGGATCGGCCCTTGTTCCGGCTCCCGAAGCGGCAATGATCCGGAATCCGCCGAGTTCGTCGGAAAAGGAGTAGGCGCCTGCTTCAAATATTCTGGGCCTTGTGCCATCGGCTCCAGCGAGGAGTCCGCTTGCTGCGAGCACGGTTGCGAATATCCCTACCAGACGTGCGCCTGATATTCGGGTTGACGAGTGGTGCCACATGGCTCGAAGTATGAACGACATTCCCGCGGCCGCATACTGGAATGGCTCAGGCGAGAGGGTATGATGGTTGGATTTGGCGCCGTAGGTCGAGGCATTCAACCGGATCGGTCGCCGCAAACCGCGGAGAGGTTGTCGCTGCCGGCGATATGCGCGAGAGGACGTACCGATGTTCGGACTTGGCATGACCCACCTGTTGGTTATCTTCGTGGTGGCGCTGGTTGTTTTCGGCCCGGAGGAGCTTCCAAAAGTCATGCGATCGGCGGGGGCAATGATGAAGACATTCAATCGGATTGCGGGCGATTTTCGAAAGCAGTTTGACGACGCCGTACGTCAAGCCGAGAAGGAACTCGACCTGCAGGAAACCCGCTCGATGCTTCAGAATGCGATGGACGACGTGCCGCGAAGCGCTGACAAGGCCATAGTAGGGAAGGACAGCAATCTCGATCCGGCCGCTGAGCGGGGCGCAGAATCTGAACTGACGTCGGTCACGGCCAAGGATGCGAGGTTTAATGCCGAAACGTCATCAAACCAGTGATCGGGCAGAAGAGCAGTCGCCCATCGGAACCATCGCGAGGCTCCCAGCCGCTCCACCTTCACCGTTTCGGTTTCGCCGACTGCGCGCCGGGACTCAAAACCTCATCTCGGGCATTCCCCTCGCTATAAAATCCCTTCACAGGTTACCATTGTTCCAGCACTGCCGTGCTGCAGCCGTGGTCTGTTTGACAATCGTGTTGCTGACTGCGGCGGTCACCGACGTCGGCTCCGCTTCAGCGCATCGCAACGCGCTCTGGCAGGTTGTGCAGACCTGCGCTCTTGCCGCAGCGCATCTTGGCAGCGCTTTCCCCTGCGAGGAAGTGATCCTGCCCAGGCAGGGCGTGCCTGGATCAGCTCTCATTAAATCACCCCGATACCGGACCGAGTTTCTGTTGACGCCACTTACGGCTGTTGCCGGCCTTGAAACCCCGTCTGTCCGTTGGCAGGGCAGTTCCCAACTCTGGAATCGGGCATGGAAAGCACGAAGCAAGGTCTCGGCGAGCCTCGGACGTCACCTTCCACGAACGGCCATCGCCATGGCTGTGAATTCCAGGACTGAGCGATCCCAGGATCAGTTCCACATCCATATCGATTGCGTTGCGGTGTCGGTGGAAAAGAAACTTGTCCTGAAGGGGCCGAAGGTGGAAGGTCCGTGGCAGCTTCTCCCTTTGGCTCTGATGGGGAAACGCTATTGGATCAAGGCAGTCGACAAGCCGGATTTGGAAACGACCAACGTAGTCGGCATCATCGCTTCCGGCCTGCCGCAGGCCCGGGGCGCCATGCATCACGTAAATGTCGTCGTCGTTGGCGCCGAACTCGCCGGCGCAAGACCGGGATTTTACATCCTGACCAATTGGGAAAGCTCAGCGGCCGAGCGCCTTTTTGATCACGACTGCACCTCGCGTTGAGCGCCCACGAGGCAACTGGCGAAGCAATAGCCGCACCCGGACATTCGACGGAAGTCTCAAAGCAGTCTTCGCGGAATGGTATCCGGGCATGGCAAACGACAATCCAAGACCCGATCAGCGCAGCAAAGCTGCGTGACCGCCCCGCAGTTCCTCATGCTCTCCTATCTGCAGGCCCGCACCGGCTAACGTCGGCTCTTCGACGATCCGATGAAGGGACAGCCCGAGACGAGCTGCGCACCATGCGCCTCGAAACGCGCAAGATGGGTCGCGGTTGTCATCGCTCGGACGCAATAATGACCGCTTGTTCGTGGTCTGTGACGTCGACACGTGGCAAATTCGTCGTTTTTGGTCGGCGCGCGTTTCCTGCCATGTCACATCGCTGACACGGACATCGCCGAACATTGTCCGTGAACCCACCCGGAGCCTGCCATGCACCGTCTTATCGCTGCACTCGCAATAACAACAAGCTTGAACACCGTTGCGGGGGCAGCGACGGTCTACCCGCTTGATCGGGCCACGATCCTGGCGCAGTCGCCTTTCGACGTGAAGGTCGAGTTCGACAAGGTCGTTAGCGCCGACCAAGTCACGGTTACGATCAACGGCCAGCCGGCGGAAACCGTGTTGGGCAAGAAATTCGAATTCCTCGAGAAGGAAGAAGATTTCGACGCTTCGGCGCTGTTGATCCGCGCAGCCAGCATTTCGCAGCCTGGTACCTACAAGCTGGAGGCGAAGGCCGGCGACGAAATGAAGTCGGTGAGCTGGCAGGTTTTCGGCACCCCGGCAACGCCCAAGGCCAAGAACGTCATCTTCTTCCTCGGCGACGGGCTTTCGGTCGCGCATCGCACCGGCGCCCGCATCATGTCGAAGGGCATGACGGAAGGCAAAACCAACGGGCGCCTCAACATGGACGACCCTCGATCACATGGCCTTCATAGGCACGTCCGCGACCAATGCGATCTCAACCGATAGCGCCAACACGATGTCGGCTTACATGACGGGCCACAAGACGGCTGTCAACGCGCTCGGCGTCTATGCGGATCGCACCAAGGCCAGCCTTGACGACCCCAGGGTCGAGACGATCGCAGAGGCGCTGCGGCGCACCGGCAACAAGTCGATCGGCGTTGTCTCAACCGCCGAGGTGGAAGACGCCACCCCTGCGGCGGTCGTCGCCCATACCCGCCTGCGCGCCGACAAGGCTGACATTGTCGGCATGTTCTTCGTCGTCAAGCCCGAAATCGTCCTTGGCGGCGGCTCCGCCTACTTCCTGCCGCAGAGCACGCCGGGCTCGAAGCGCAAGGACGACAAGGACTACATCGCAATGTTCAGGGATGCCGGTTACACATTGGCGACCGACAAGACCGAACTCGTGGCCGCCAAGGGAACCAACACCGGCAAGATCCTCGGCCTTTTCCACACCGGCAACATGGACACGACACTCGACCGTGAATTCCTCAAGAAGGGCAGCGTCGAGAAGTTCCCGAACCAGCCCGGCCTTGTCGAGATGACGCAGACCGCACTCGATCAGCTTTCCAAGGACGAGGACGGCTTCTTCCTCATGGTCGAAGCGGCGTCCGTCGACAAGATGTCGCATCCGATGGACTGGGAGCGGTCGCTGTTCGAGACCATCGAGTTCGACAAAGCCGTCGGCACCGGGATGGAGTTCGCCAAGACGCATCCGGACACGCTGATCGTCGCCACGGGCGATCACACGCACGGCGTGTCGATCATCGGTACCATCGACGACCAGAAACCGGGCGAGGAGATGCGCGACAAGGTCGGCGTCTATGCCGATGCGGGCTTCCCGAACTACACCGACGAGAACGGCGACGGTTATCCCGACAAGGTGGACGTCACGCGGCGACTGGCTATATTCGCCAGCAACTTTCCCGACTACTACGAAACCTTCCGTCCGAAGCTGGATGGTCCGTTCGAGCCGGCCGTGCAGAACGGGGCGAAGCAGTACATCGCCAACGAGAAGTACAAGGACGTTCCGGGAGCGGTCCTGCGCGTCGGCAATCTGCCGAAGACGGCCGGCACGGCCGTCCACGCCGTTGACGATGTCGTGCTCCAGGCGACCGGCCCTGGCGCCGAGGAATTCAAGGGCTATATGGAAGAGAGCGACGTCTATCGCGTGCTTGCCGATACCCTGGCTCTTGCGCCGGCAACGAACTGATGCACTTTAGCCGATCTGGCTTGATGAACCAAGTCGCGCCATGGCTCCTGACGCTACGGCGCCTGGAGCAGAACGCCGGAAGCAAGTTTCGCTTATGAAACAGCGCCCGATCACCCGCCGCAAATTGGTGCTGCTTGGCTCGGCCGTCGCACTGGTCAAGATGACTGGCGCGAGTTCCGCTTCCACGGCAACGGCAACGGCAACCCTTGGCTTCGATGAGCTCTATGGAAAGATCAGCGTTCTCGGGCTCAGCTTTTCGGACAAGGTGAAAGGGCTCGCGGAAGCGGAAGTCTCCATGCAAGGCTTCATGGCGCCGCCGCTCAAGGCCGAGGCGAATTTCTTCGTGCTCACGGAAATCCCGATGGCGCTTTGCCCGTTCTGTTCCTCCGACGCCGACTGGCCGGACAACATCGTGGTCATCTACCTCGACGAGGCGCAGACCTTCGAGCAGGCCAATGCCCCGATCGAGGTGAGCGGGCGGCTGGAGGTCGGTTCATGGACCGACCCGGAAACCGGCTTCGTCAGCCTGCTTCGCATCGTCGATGCGCATTTCCGCACGGCCTGACCGCAAATGCTCCGTTTGACGATCCGTGACCTTGAGATGTCGTTTCAGGGTCTTGGCAGGCCTGCGCTGGCTCTGTCGGCGCTGGAAATCGCGCCAACCGAAAAGGTTGCCGTTACCGGTCCGTCCGGGTGCGGGAAGACGACCTTCCTGAACGTCGTCACCGGACTCGATCGCGTTCGGAAGGGTTCGGTTCGATGGGGCGAGACCGATCTTTCCGGTCTTTCGGAAGCTGGTCGCGACCGTTGGCGCGCTATGCATGTCGGCCTTGTCATGCAGGAGATCCACCTGTTCCCCGGCCTCTCGGCGCTCGATAACGTGCTGTTGCCGAGCCGACTGTCGCGGCTCCGTTCGAATACCGACTTCAGAGCGGACGGCATGCAGTTGCTCGAGCTGGTCGATATAGATCGTCCCGATCAGCCGGTCGAAACCATGTCTCGTGGACAGATGCAGCGGATCGCGGTGGCTCGGGCATTGGTCGGGCGGCCGGCAATCATCGTGGCCGACGAACCGACAGCCAGTCTCGATGCCGATTCTGGGGCCTCTGTCGCGGACCTGTTGCTGCGACTCTCCAACCAGGCGGGTGCGACGCTGATCGTGGCGAGCCACCAAAAACGCCTCATCGAAGGCCTCGATCGCGTGATCCATCTGGAGTCTGGCGCCGTCGTCAGCGACACCGGCAAGCCCGCGGCCACGCATGATGAGGCGTTTCTTTGACGTCCGCGCACGATCGGTCGCGAATCCGATCAGCCGAGGTAACCATACTGCCGGTTCTGCGGCCGCCCTCACGCGAAGGAAATGACCCTTGTTGCGGTTTATCGCTGCGGACTTGAAGCGACACTGGATCGGCGTGGCTGCGGTGGCGCTGCTCATCGCGCTCGCGACCGCGCTCGGCGTCGCTGTCACGCTCGGCGAGCGGGCGCTTCGGTTGGGTAGCGCACGTGCGGCGGGCGCCTTCGATCTGGTCGTCGGCGCGCCCGGCAGCGAGACCCAATTGCTGCTGTCCGCCGTGTTCCTACAGGCAGCGCCCTTGACGCTCATGCCGGGCAATGTACTGGCGGGGCTGATCAGGGACGAACGTGTGGCCTGGGCGGCCCCCGTCGGGTTCGGTGATTTCGTCGAGGATTTCCCGATCGTCGGCACGACGCAAGCGCTGGTCGACGGTGAGCGTGACGAGCACCCCATCTTGCCTGAGGGCTATGCACTGGGGAGATTTGCCGCCTGATTTGCGGCAGCGAGGAGCGCAGGCGCATGGAGTGGGAGGACCCTGATGCCAGTCATCAAGACAGTCATCAAGGCAGGCATGAAGAGGGTCACTATCGCCGGGTCGAGGTGATCACAGGCCGGCGGAAACGGCGCAGCTGGACGCCGGCGGAGAAGGCGCGGATTGTTGCGGAAAGCGCGGAGCCGGGCGCCAACATCTCGGCTGTCGCGCGGCGTTGGGGGATCAATCGAGGTCTTCTTTCGGTCTGGCGACGGCACGTGGGGCTGGTGCAGGCGAAAGCGGCTGCGGAGACGACGCCAGCCCTGCAGTTTGTGCCAATTACGATCGCGGGCGAGGAGCGACAGCTCGAGCATAGTGACGCACGGAATAAGGAGGCGCCCAGGTCGACCGGTCGGATCGAGCTCGAGATCGGTGAAAGCCGCCTCGTCCTGACGGGTTCGGTCGATCCGGCCCTGGCGGCCGCCATCGTGGGTGCCTTGCGTGTGCCGCAGTGATTGCGTTAGCCGGCGACGTGAAGGTGGTGGTGGCGACGCAGCCGGTCGACTTCCGCCGCGGCATCAATGGCCTTGTTGCCCTGGTCGCCTCGGCTCTTGCAGCCGATCCCTATTGCGGTGACGTCTTTGTCTTCCGCCCCAAGCGCGGCGACAGATTGCGCCTTCTTTTTTGGGACGGAAGCGGCATGGTTCTGGCCTCGAAATGGCTCGAATCGGGGCGCTTCACCTGGCCGCCGATCCGCGACGGCCAGGTCCGGCTGACGCGCGAGGAGTTCGCCCTTCTGGTGGCTGGCCTCGACTGGACGAGGGTGGCGAAGAAACACGTCAAAAGACCGGTCAGAGCGGCGTGAAGTGACTGGATTTGCTTGAAGATTCGGGGTCGCCTGGTAGGGTTGATCATGTCGCCCCGCCCTGATTCGTTGCCATCGGATCCTGCCGAATTGCAGAGAATGGTTCTGGCTCTTAAAGCCGAGAACGCGGAGCTGCGCGTCTATGCCGATCTGCTTCGGCAGATGATCTTCGGGGTAAAATCGGAGAAGCTGGCCGTGCTCGATCCGGTGCAGATCGCGCTCGATCTCGGTGACCTCTGCGAGGTGCCGGCCGCGGCCAACGACGATGCCGTCGAAGACAAGGATCGGCCGCGACGCAAGCACCGGTCGGCGTCGCGCAACATGGGTGCCCTGCCGAAGCATCTGCCGCGCTGCGAGGAAGTGATCGAGCCGCAGAGCGCGGTCTGCTCGTGTTGCGGACTTCCCCTCCATCGCATCGGCGAGGATATCAGTGAGGCCCTCGATATCGTTCCGGCACTGCTACGCGTGATCCGCACGATCCGGCCCAAATACGCCTGCCGGGCCTGTGAGGCCCATGTCGTCCAGGCGCCGGCGCGAGCGCGAGTAATGGACGGGGGCATGGCGACGACGGCGCTGGTGGCGCATGTGGTCGTCTCCAAGTTCGCCTGGCATCTTCCTCTCTATCGCCAGTCGCAGATCTTCTCGGGTTACGGCATCAATCTCGACCGTGGCACGCTCGGCGGCTGGGTCGGACGGGCCGCCTGGTGGCTGAGGCCGCTTTACGATCGCCTGCTTGCCTTCATCCGCTCGCAGCCGCGGGTGTTTTGTGACGAAACGCCTCTGCCGCGACTTGATCCGGGACGCAAGCGGACGAAAGTCTGCCAGTTGTGGGCGCAGGCCGTCGATGATCGTCCCTGGCAGGGACCGGCACCGCCGGCAGTCGGCTATGTGTTTGCAGAAAGCCGGGGAACCGGAGAGATCGAGGCACAGCTTTCAACATTCGACGGCATTCTGCAGGTCGATGGCTATGCGGCCTACAAGAGCCTGGCGAAGCGGCGGCGCAAGAGCAATATCGCACCCTTGCAGCTTGCCTTTTGTCTGGCCCATGCTCGGCGCAAGTTCGTCGAGGTGGTCAAGACGACGGGCTCGAGCGAGGCGCTGGCGGTGGTCGCCGCTATTGCCGAGATCTACCGGATCGAGGAATGCATCCGCGGCATGAGCGCCGAGCAGCGCCTGTCGGTGCGCAAGGCCGAGAGCGCTCCGCTCATGGCGGCACTGAAGGAGCAGTTGGAGATGCTGATCGATGAGGTCTCGGCCAAGTCGTCGCTCGGCAAGGCCATTGCCTACACGCTGGCGCATTGGCATGGGCTGATCGCCTTCCTCGAGGACGGCCGGATCGAAGTCGACAGCAACGTTGTCGAGCGTTCGCTCAAACCAGTTTGCCTGACGAGGAAGAATAGCCTCTTTGCCGGATCCGCTCGCGGTGGCGAGACATGGGCGGTGCTGGCATCACTGGTCAACTCGGCACGGCTCAATGGTCTCGATCCCGAAACCTGGCTCGCCGACGTGCTCGAGCAGATCGTCTCGGGTTCCATTCCGGTCAATCGGCTCGACGAGCTCTTGCCGTGGAATTGGAAGACGGACCGGGAAGCACGGGGCCAACTGGAGCGTGTGGCGGCATGATCGCTCGTCGGTCAAGGGGGCCCGTCGCCGCTCGGCCCGCTGCGGCGTCCTCGATTGCGCCTTCGCGCCCGATGCTGGACGATGCGGCCTTCGAGACGTTCCTGCACAAGCAGCGGCCGCATCCGCCGGTCTTCGGCATGGATGGGCTCGACGGCTATCTGACTGCGCTCATCATCGGTCCGCGCTTTATCGACCCGCGCCAATGGATTCCTTTGTTTGCAGGCGAGCAAGCGTTGATGGCGCTCGAAGGTACAACCGAGGCGCTCGCCGTTCAGACGCTGGTTGCCAACTATAACCGGATCTCGGTCGGGCTCGGCGAAACGCCGGAGACCTGGCGTCCG